>CAYTDH010000053.1:0-15441 GCA_964436325.1 uncultured Tangfeifania sp. | reverse complement strand
TCTTTCTTAGCGCCTCTGCGTCTTAGCGAGGTTCTCTTTTTCGTTACTTTGCGAGGTTTTTTCTTCGTTTCCCTGGGAGGTTCTCTTCCTCACGAGCTCTCACTAGAATCTTCTCCCGGGTTGTTTCATGCCTCCCATCATTTGTTGCACATTTTTCCCCTGCGACACCATTTTCATCATTTTGCGGGTTTCGGAAAATTGCTTCAGCAGCCGGTTGACTTCCTGGATGCTGGTTCCTGAACCGCTGGCAATTCTTTTCCGGCGGCTGCCGTTGATGAGTGCTGGGTTATCCCGTTCATCAGGGGTCATGGAAAAAATAATGGCTTCAATGTGTTTAAAGGCATCATCGTCGAGGTCCATGTTTTTGATGGCTTTACCCATACCCGGAATCATGGAGGCAACATCCTTCAGGTTCCCCATTTTTTTGATCTGGTTGATTTGTTTGAGGAAATCGTTGAAGTTGAAGGTATTTTTGGCCAGCTTCTTTTGCAATTTTCGGGCTTCCCCTTCATCAAACTGCTCCTGAGCTTTTTCCACCAGCGAAACAATGTCGCCCATTCCCAGTATCCGGTCCGCCATTCGTTCAGGATAAAAAACATCAATGGCATCGAGTTTTTCTCCTGTACCCACAAATTTGATGGGTTTTTCCACCACCGAACGGATGGAAAGGGCCGCACCACCGCGGGTGTCTCCGTCAAGCTTGGTTAATATTACTCCGTCGAAGTTAAGCGTATCATTGAACTCTTTGGCAGTATTGACGGCATCCTGTCCGGTCATGGCATCTACCACAAAAAGAATTTCATCGGGTTCAACTGCCTTTTTGATGGAGGAAATTTCATTCATCATCTGTTCATCCACCGCCAAACGACCTGCTGTATCGATGATCACCACATCATGACCGTTCGATTTGGCTTCTTTGATAGCTGTTTTGGCAATTTTTACGGGGTCTTTTTGCCCTTCTTCTGCATAAACAGGAACACTGATTTGTTCCCCCAGCATTTTTAACTGGTCGATGGCAGCAGGACGGTAAACGTCACCTGCAACCAGCAAAGGATGACGCCCCCTTTTATGCTTAAGCATGCGGGCCAGTTTACCCGAAAAAGTGGTCTTTCCCGAGCCTTGCAGCCCGGCCATTAAAATGACCGATGGAGAGCCCTGAAGTTCAATATCGGCAGATTGCCCTCCCATCAGGGATGTCAGCTCGTCTTTTACTATTTTAACCATCAACTGTCCGGGCTTGACAGCCGTCAGCACTTGCTGACCAAGGGCTTTTTCTTTTACATCGTCGGTAAATTTTTTGGCTATCTTATAATTGACATCTGCATCAAGCAAAGCACGGCGAATGTCTTTCAATGTCTCAGCAACATTGATTTCTGTAATTCGTCCCTGCCCTTTAAGCAATTTGAACGATTGCTCCAGCCTGTCCGTTAAATTATCAAACATGGTTTTTTGCTTTCTTTTGTAATAAGCCCCAAAAATACAAGTTTAATGTTGAATGGTAAAAGAATGGAGTGAAAAACTATTTCCGGGAAACGAAGAATCAATACTTTAGGGAATAGTGTCAAGGGAACCGTTCTTTTTGAAGAGAACGGTTCCTTCGTTTTCTTCAGAGAACGGTTCTTTTTCTACCTTTGCAAAAAATAGCTTTTGGATGAATCAAAAAATTATTGAAATAATAGCCCGTTCAGCGGGCATTCATGAAAAACAGGTGGCCAGTACCATTTTGTTATTAACCGAAGGAGCAACCGTTCCTTTCATTTCCCGTTACCGGAAGGAGCAGACCGGCAGCCTCGATGAAATCCAGGTACTGCAGATAAAAGAACAGAACCAAAAATTTGCTGAACTCGAAAAGCGCAAAGAGACGGTTTTGAATACGATTGATGAACAAGGACAGTTGACTGCTCCATTAAAGGAGAGGATTGAAAACTGCTTTGATCCCCATGAGCTCGAAGATATTTATCTGCCTTACAAACCTAAGCGCCGGACCAAAGCGACCATTGCCCGCGAGAAGGGGCTCGAACCGCTGGCCAAAATCGTCATGAAGCAGTATGAAAACGATCCGGAAACACGGGCTCATGCTTTTTTAACTGAAGACGTGGAAACGGTTGAAGCTGCCCTGTCAGGTTCCAGGGATATCATTGCTGAATGGATCAGCGAAAATGAAAAAGCCCGGAGCATTGTCCGCCGTGCTTTTGAGAAGGGGGCGTACATTTCATCGAGGGTAATAAAAGGTAAAGAGGAAGAAGCTGCGAAATACCGCGATTATTTTGATTGGAGCGAATCCCTGAAGAAATGTCCGTCACACCGTTTGCTGGCCATGCGTCGCGGCGAAAAAGAAGGAGTGCTGAGGATATCGGTTAAACCCGATTCGGAAAGGCCCCTTGCGTACCTGGACCGTTTTTTTGTGAAAGGGAATAATGATAGTTCCCGGCAGGTTGCATTGGCGGTAAAGGACAGTTACAAACGTTTGATTGAACCATCCATAGAAACAGAATTTGCACATCTTTCCAGAGAGAAGGCCGATGATGATGCCATTGGTGTTTTTGCTGATAACCTTCGTCAGTTGCTTCTTGCGCCTCCTTTGGGGCAGCGCAGGATTCTGGCCATTGACCCCGGCTTTCGCACCGGATGCAAGGTCGTTTGCCTCGATGAACAGGGAAATCTGTTGCACAATGAGAATATTTATCCGCATAAACCCCAGGAAGAAAAGAAGATGGCCGCTAAAAAGGTGACCTCCATGGTGGAAATGTACCGGATTGAAGCCATTGCCATCGGGAATGGGACGGCCAGCAGGGAGACCGAAGCGTTTATCAAAAAGCTGCGTTACGACCGGGAGATTCGGGTTTATGTGGTCAATGAAGACGGAGCCTCTGTGTACTCTGCCTCTTCAGTGGCCCGTAAAGAATTTCCTCAGTACGATGTAACGGTCAGGGGAGCTGTGTCTATCGGACGCCGCCTGATGGACCCGCTATCGGAAATGGTAAAAATTGATCCCAAAAGCATAGGAGTAGGACAGTACCAGCACGATGTAGACCAGAAAAAACTGAAAAACACCCTTGATTCTGTGGTGGAACTGAGTGTGAACGCTGTGGGGGTTAATCTGAATACGGCCAGCCAGCACCTGCTTCATTATGTTTCAGGGCTTGGAGCACAACTGGCCGAAAATATTGTGAATTACCGGAAAGAAAATGGGGCCTTCAGCTCCCGCGAAGCACTCAAAAATGTGCCCCGGATGGGGCCAAAAGCTTTTGAACAGTCGGCCGGTTTTCTGCGCATTGCCGAAGGTCAAAATCCTCTGGACAATTCCGCAGTGCACCCTGAATCCTATGCCATCGTGAAGCAAATGGCCGCTGATCTCCATTGTACCGTTGGCGAACTGATCCGGAACGAAGAACTGGTTTCGAAAATAGACCTTGATAAGTACATTACTCAAGAGACCGGACTGCCTACGCTTCAGGATATTCAGAAAGAACTGGTTAAACCCGGCCGTGACCCCAGAAAGCCCATCAAGGTCTTTGAATTTGCCAGTGATATTTATTCAATGGAAGATTTAAAACCGGGAATGGAATTGCCCGGCATTGTCAATAACATCACCAAATTTGGCGCTTTTGTCGATGTTGGAGTGAAGCAATCGGGCCTTGTTCACATTTCGGAAATGGCCGAACGATTTGTCTCCGACCCCGGGGAAATTGTGCGTTTGCATCAACACGTCAAGGTAAGGGTGAAAGAAGTGGATCTTTCCCGGAAAAGAATTCAGCTTTCCATGAAAGGCGTGAAACAAACCTGAATCAATCTTCTTCTTCCTGATCGAGATACTCCTCGTTTTCAAATTCTTTTTCAAGGAATTCCTCAGCTTCCTCCACTAAACGGGCAATCAGGTCTTCATCTCCGGGTTCCCCGTCAATCCAGTGGATCACCTGATTGCTCCAGAAATCATCAATGTCTGCTTCAACAATGAAACGAGGCGTTTCGGTATGCACAACAAAAATGGTTTCGGGGGTTTCCAGCGAATTGTCTGCTAATAAAAATCTTGGTAACATGGTTTTTTCCTTTAAATGGTTGATCTAAATTATAAAAATATTTTTTATGAATCATAAAAAATAATAAAGGTTTTAAAATGTTTGTTATGAGTGGCATCAGATGGACTTCAGGGGGTATTCAATTGTGTTTGTTTCACCTAAAATAGCCCCTTTCGATTCTTTCCTTTTTTGCAGATTCAAATCAATTGCTATTTTAGCGAAAATAATTAATTCCAAACTGTGATGAACAAGGCAAATGAGTTTCTTTCCCTCATTGACGGGTTTATTGGTGGCTCGCAATGGTTCGTTTTCTTATTGTTGGGTACTGGTCTTTTTTTTACACTTTATCTGAAATTCCCCCAATTCCGGTACCTGAAGCATTCCTTAAGAATCGTTCGTGGAAAATTCGACCGGAAGGGCGACGAGGGAGACACCTCTCATTTCCAGGCGCTTACAACTGCTCTTTCAGGCACGGTTGGGACGGGGAATATTGCCGGAGTAGCCCTTGCCATTCACCTTGGAGGACCTGCAGCTTTGTTTTGGATGTTGGTAACTGCTGCGGTGGGTATGACAACCAAGTTTGTGGAAGTGACCCTTTCACACAAATATCGTGAAAAAGCTGAAGATGGCTCCATTGCCGGAGGTCCGATGTATTATATGCGCAAAAGGTTGAATCTGAGAATAAATCAGAAAGTATTGAAAACCGGAAAAATATTGGGGGCCATTTTCGCTGTAGCCACAATATTATCCTCTTTTGGGACCGGCAACCTTCCGCAGATTAACAGCATTTCCAATTCCATGTTTGAAACCTTTGGCCTCAGTCACATGCTAACCGGAGCCATCCTTTCTGTGTTTCTTGCAATGGTCATTCTGGGAGGAATCAAGCGCATTGCCAAAGTAACTTCACGGCTGGTGCCCGTAATGGGGATTATTTATTTTTTGGGAGCGATTGGTGTAATTGCCTATAATTACGAGAATATTCTTCCTTCTCTGGGGGCCATTGTTGGAGACGTATTCACAGGTACTGCCGCAGTAGGAGGATTTTTGGGCGGAAGTATTGCTTTTGCTTTTAACCGGGGCGTCAACCGGGGATTGTTTTCCAATGAAGCAGGACAGGGATCAGCTCCCATTGCCCACGCTGCAGCCCGGGCTCATGAGCCGGTTTCTGAAGGGTTGGTTGCGTTACTCGAACCCTTTATCGATACCATCATTATTTGTACATTAACCGGTCTCGTTATCTTGTCTTCCGGAGTTTGGTCCGAAAAGATAGAGCATCAGTTTCAGGAGGCTGACCTGATAGTGCTCGAAGGGCGTTATTCCGAATCAAATCCGGCAGAACAGGAGAAACTGGCCGATTTTATGCTCGAAAGGGAAGAACTGCCTCTGTTTACAGGTACCCTGAACGTGGAAGATGGAAAAATTGAGCAGGCACCCACCATTCTTCATGCCCGGTCGGTTGCCGAAAATATCCAAGTTTGGTCAGAAAACCAACCTTATTCAGGGGTCCTTCAGTTTTATAATGGCAAACTGATGAATGAGGGAAGTATCACCGGACAAAGCAGCATTGTTCTTACCGGGAAATCGTTGATGCACAGTGCACCGCTTACAGCAATTGCTTTTACCCGGAGTTGGTTTGGCGATTACGGGAAATACATTGTCTCTATTGGGCTTTTGCTTTTTGCTTTTTCCACCGCCATTAGCTGGTCTTATTACGGAGGAAGAGCGGTAACTTATCTTTTTGGAATAAAGGGGGTTTTATACTACAGGATTTTATATGTCATTGGTTTTTTCCTGGCTTCTTTTACCGATACAACCATTGTTTGGACCCTTTCGGGAATAACCATCGCCCTCATGACCATTCCCAACCTTATCGGTATTCTCTCGCTCCACAAGGAAATGAAAAATGAAGTCCGGCTTTTCTGGAAAGAATATGCGAGCCGCTACCCGGGGGAGAAGACTCCCAAATCCTGAACAAAGGATGTTGAAATAAAGTAGGGTCAAGTCAACCTTAAGATGTCATTCCGAGTGATCGCCCAATTTGATTGGGCATAATGAAAGAATGACAATGAAATTTTCCTGTCATTTCGATCCGCCGGCGGGCGGAAGGAGAAATCTCTCCCTATTTCAACAGATTTCTCCTCCTGCGTCGTCGAAATGACACCCGAATCGGGGCTTCATTATTGCATTCACTATGAGGTTTTTATAAAAATCTGTCATTGGCAGTGTCTACCCCAAATTTTTTTGGGCATAATGAGAAAATGACAGCTTCCTGCATTTGGCGGTTGATACAGCAGTCGTTTCCCCGATAAGGAGTCAATGGATTTAGCGCTTTCAACTTTAAACTTTCAACTTTAAACTTTCAACTTCTTTCCCTACTTTTGCATCGTTTTAAAAAGGGACAATGCAAAAGATTTATCCGGAAAAGTTTGAAAACAAGATAGGGTTTGATCGCATACGGGATATGCTCATTTCAAGGTGTATAAGCCTCATGGGAAGGGAGTGGGTTGAGGCGATGGCCTTTCAGAATGAGTTTGAGGATATCTCCCGGCAACTGGGTGAGGTCACCGAATTTTGCCGGATAATCCGGGAATCAGAGAATTTTCCGGCCGATCATTATTATGATTTGAGGGGACCCCTGAAAAAAATTAAACTTGAAGGACGTTTTCTGGAAGCAGCGGAATTATTCGATTTAAAACGGTCTCTGGAAGCGGTCCGGTCCATCGTCCAGTTTTTAAAAAAACAGGAAGATGAGGTTTTTCCTCTGCTGAAAAGGAAAACCACCAACGTGCTGATTTTTCCTTACATTTATGACCGCATTGAGACGATCATCAATAAGTTTGGAAAGATAAGGGATAATGCCTCCCCCGAGCTGGCACAAATCCGGAAAAATATTCACTCCCTGCAATCGGGCATGTCCAGGAGGCTGCAGTCCATTTTAAAGCAAGCCCAGAAAGACGGGCTTGTGGATGAAGAGTCCGCTGTTGCCATTCGTGACGGCCGGGCAGTTATCCCGGTTTTGTCCTCCAATAAGCGAAAAATTCCTGGTATTGTATACGACGAATCTGCTTCCGGAAAAACCTCTTATGTTGAGCCCAATGAAATCGTGGAAATGAATAACGAAATCCGCGAATTGGAATATGCCGAACGACGGGAGATCGTTATCATTCTTACGGTTTTTTCGGATGATATACGCCCTTATCTGGGAGACTTGTTCCACGTTTATGAATTTTTGGGAGAGATGGATTTTATTCGGGCAAAAGGGTTGTTGGCCGTTGAGTTCAATGCGCTTCGTCCCGAATTGGAAAAAATGCCTATGATCCAATGGCAACAAGCCGTTCATCCCTTGTTATGGCAATCCCTGAAAAAGGAGAAACGGGCCATTGTCCCTCTTGATATTCAGCTCGATTCGGAGAATCATCTTCTTCTTATTTCGGGACCCAATGCCGGTGGGAAGTCGGTTTGCCTGAAAACTCTTGGTCTTTTGCAATATATGCTTCAGTGCGGATTGCTGATTCCAGTGGGAGAGGGGAGTAAAACCGGCATTTTCGAAAAGCTTTTTATCGATATTGGAGATGAACAATCCCTCGAGAATGATTTAAGCACCTATAGTTCGCATCTGTTGAACATGAAGTTTTTTGTGAAAAACTGCAATGAAAAAACCCTGATCCTGATCGATGAATTTGGTTCCGGAACCGAGCCCATGCTGGGAGGAGCCATTGCCGAATCCATCCTTGGGGAGTTAACCCGTTCCGGTACATTTGGGGTGATTACCACGCACTATACCAATTTGAAACATTTTGCATCCGCAACCCACGGTATTGTGAACGGGGCCATGCTTTACGATTCGCGGCAAATGAATCCTCTCTTTAAACTGGAAATCGGGAAACCCGGCAGTTCCTTTGCGTTTGAGATTGCACGAAAAATTGGCATGCCCGAGGAGATACTGGAAAAAGCAACGGAGAAGGTGGGCAAAAAGCATATCGATTTTGACCGAAATCTCCGAAAAATAAACAGAGACCAGCGTTACTGGGAAACCAAGCGGCAAAAAATCCGGAAGGTGGAGAAGATACTCGATGACATGGCCTTCAATTACGAGCAGGAGTTGGAGAAGACCCGGAAGGAGCGGAAAGAAATCATGAAAAAAGCCCGCGAAGAGGCAGATGCCATGCTGCAGGGAGTCAATAAAAAGATAGAAAATACCATCCTTGAAATTAAAAGGGCCCAGGCCGAAAAAGAAAAAACAAAAAAGGCCCGTGAAAAACTGAAAGACCTTGAAAAGGAAGTAGCCCGGAAGTCGGAAGGGGAAGATCGCCGGATTGCCGCTAAAATGGAGAATCTGCGGCAGCGGGAAAAAAAGCGGAACCAGCGCCGTCCCGCAGACTCCAGGAAGAAAATCCCTCCCCGTGAACCGGAAAAGCGAACAGAGCTTAAACCGGGAGACAGCGTTAGAATTTCGGGACAAAACACAACCGGAGAACTTATTGAATTGAACGAAAAAAATGCTGTGGTGGCCTTCGGGCAACTTATTACCACCATTCCCCGCGGACAAGTTGAGCATGTGAGCAAAAACGAAGCCCGGAAAATGGAAAAATGGAGTAACCCCGGAACTTCCCGGTTTACAGAGAATTTCTCAGAGCGAAGACTCAATTTCAAAGCTGAAATCGATGTGCGCGGGCAACGGGCCGAAGAAGCCATTGTGAAGATTCAGGAGTTTATTGATGAAGCCATCATGTTTGAAGTGAAGCAATTGAGAATTCTTCACGGGAAAGGACAGGGAATTTTGAAAGAAACCATTCGCAATTATCTGCGCTCCGAGCCTATGGTTCGGAATTTCAAAGATGAACATGTCGATTTGGGAGGTGCCGGAATTACGGTCATTAATCTTGCTCTTTGATTATCTGTATCCCGGATATAAAATTCAATCGTGCCTTCTTTTTTCCGGCATCCAAAATCTATAGCACCTTTTGGGGTGTATTTGACGGCATTTTTGATAAGGTTCGTAAGAATGGCTTCCAGCTTTTCCTTTTCGCTTTATGGCGAATTAACGTGTAATCAAGGCTTCCAGTTCGTCCATGAGCTTTTGGTGAGCAGTTGGAGTTAAGTCCAACGATTGAACAGCCCCGGGATTTTCCGGAAGCTGCCTGCACAGTACGATCCCGTTTTGGGTAAGCCATCTTTTTTGTTTTTTCGAAAGGGAAGCCAGGGTCGTCACAGGGAAAATCCGATGGCGCTCGATGATAACCTTCAGACTGTTTCCCGGAGGATAGTCCCAGCCCAGCAACATGAGGCCACTGCATTTTCCGTAAACCAGGGCATCGGCAGAAAAACGGGTATTGGTTACGACCCATCCTGTGAAAGTCAACTCCCTGAATTCTTCCGTTTTTTTTCGTTTCTTGATGATATCTTCCATCCGGGAATGAATGTAAAGAGGGACTTTAACGCTGGAAACTTTACCCTGGTTGTTGTGAAATTTGCATTCCATCAGGTGCTGTTGTCCACCACCTGTTGCAATGACATCGACTTCATGCTCCAGACAGTATCCGGCAACGATTTGACCGGTTTCCACCGCAAAGCCTTGTTCTTTCATGATTTGCCCGATAAAATGCTCAAAAGGATACCCCGAGGGGCCCATTTCAATGATGGCTTTTTTCAAGTTGTATCTGGCGGCGGCTCCACCTCTTTTCGCCCTGAGCCGGGAAAATGCACGCCTGTAGATTTTTTGGGTGGAAACTCCGTCTTCAAGCCATGATTTTATATCCCTCACCACCCATGCAATGGTATCTTCTTTGGCGCCTGCACGTCGCAGGGAGGCTTCCAGTTTTTGCTGAGAAAAGGGTTCTGTCTCCCCGGAAGCTTTCTGTACAAAAGGAATCTTTCCCATATTCTGTTTTGTGGTTTTTCAAATTTAACATTTCCTTTAAAGGTATGTTGCCGTTTTCAATAAAATTTCGTAAAATGTTTTTATATTTAGGCTTGCCAATTAATCCGAAAGTCTAGAAAAATGAAGAAATTCATCCTGATAATCAGTATTCTTTTAATAGGTCAATATTCTTTTGGGCAATTTCGCCTGAAATTTGAACCCAATTACGATGAAGAAAAAGTTCCCGAATTTAAACTTCCTGACCCCTTGCGCACTTTTACCGGAAGGAAAATACGGAATGAAAGACGCTGGTTGAAAAAGGGGAGGCCTGAATTGCTCGATTTTTTTACAACCAATGTTTACGGGAAAGTTCCGGGAGAACTTGGCTTTGAATCCTATGATGTTTTTGAGCAGAGCGATAATGCCCTCAATGGAAAAGCCCGGCGGAAACAGGTGGACCTGGTATTTAAAAAGAACGGGCGTACCCTTCATTTTAACATACTGATTTATTTACCTCAAAAAGAAACCAATGTGCCCGTCTTTTTGGGATACAATTTTTATGGCAACCATACCATCACCGATGATGTTGAGGTTTTAATTTCCGACGCATGGAGCCGGAACCAACCTTCTGTGGGAATCGTTCATAATCAGTTGACTGAACAATCCAGGGGGTTTCGTTCCGGAAAGTGGCCCATTGACAAAATTATTGAGGCAGGTTACGGACTGGCAACGATTTTTTATTGCGCGGTAGATCCCGATAAAGATGATTTTACAGATGGCGTGCATCCGTTTTTTTACTCAGATGGCCGGCAGAGGCCTGCTGCCAATGAGTGGGGAGCCATCAGTGCATGGGCCTGGGGGTTGAGCCGGGCTATGGACTATTTTGAAGAGGATGAAGATATTGATCATGACAGCGTGGTGCTTTTTGGTCATTCACGCCTGGGAAAAACCGCCCTTTGGGCAGGAGCCACCGATCAGCGTTTTGCTGCCGTAATCTCCAACAATTCGGGATGTGGGGGAGCTGCTCTTTCAAAACGGCGTTTTGGCGAAACGGTAGGGCGTATCAATAATCAATTTCCACACTGGTTTTGTAAAAATTTCAGGAATTACAATCTGAATGAAGAGGCGCTTCCCGTTGATCAGCATGAACTGATCGCCCTTATTGCTCCCCGGCCAGTTTATATTGCAAGTGCAGAAGATGATTTATGGGCCGATCCCCGGGGTGAATTCCTCTCTGCTTTTTATGCCACCCCGGTTTATGAACTATTTGGGAAAACAGGAATTCCATCACGGGAAATGCCGGAGATCAATGTTCCCGTTCAAAATACCGTGGCCTATCATATCCGGAGCGGAGGGCATGATGTAACCGATTTCGATTGGGAACAATATATCCGCTGGGCTCAAAAACAACTGGGCACAGAGAAAGAATAATAACATGTACTTTTTCCACTGGCTGCCCGGACTCAATACGAAAGGCAGGAAATGGCCAGGAATATCCTATATGTATGAATTTTAAAATGAAAAAAGATGAAAAATTTTTTGTTTTGCCTTTTAATAAGCCTGGGAGCAACTTCATGTCAGGTTTTGTCTGGTCCCGACAGCATCTCGCTCTTTAATGGAAATGACCTTTCGGGATGGTACACCGATGTGCCTGCTATGGATGATAATCCCGAAGCCATTAATCCTTTTATTGTGCGCGATGGCATGCTTGTGAGCCTGGGGACTCCGGCCGGACATTTGATCACTGATTCTGTTTTTCAGGATTACCGGTTGGTGGTGGAATACCGTTTTGCGGCGGAGCCGGGGAATTGCGGAATTTTGGTACATGCTTCCACGCCAAGGGCTCTTTATCAGATGTTTCCCAAATCACTTGAGGTTCAGATGATGCATGAAAATGCCGGTGATTTTTGGTGTATTCAGGAGGACATTACCGTTCCGGATATGGTTGAACGCCGGGGGCCCAGAGACGAATGGGGAGTATCGGAAGGTAAAAAACGGCGAATTCTCAATTTGACGGATAATTCTGAAAATCCGGTGGGCGAGTGGAATACCATGGTAATTGAGTGCCTCGACGACAAAATAAAAGTTTGGGTAAACGGCGATTTAGTGAACTACGGAACCCAATGTACCGCGCAAAAAGGACAAATTGCTGTGCAGGCTGAAGGTTCTGAGGTGGAATTCCGGAAATTAATGCTTACCTCTGTTGAAGAGCTTTCGGAGACCTATCCGTTACAGAGTGAAGAATAGATTTTTCTGACTCCTGCTTCCCCTGGTGTCATTCCAGAATGGACGAAGGGAGCGAAGCAATTTGTTCATCACCTGTGGTTTTTCCTTGGTCCGGCATGCTGCTGGCAGGGAAAGTTGCAGGCTTTTTTTATTCAAATAATAAGGGCTGGGGAGCTTCCGGCTGAAAGCTGTAAAAATTCTTTTTGTATTGTTCTTCCAGAATAAAGCCGGTAAAGCTCATGTCTGAGGGGGAGAAAGGATAGAATGCCAGCCGCAGTTGAAACGTCTTAAAAACCAGGTTTTCGTTGTGGAGTCTTAAACCAAGCCCCAGTCCGCTGTAATAGTTTTGGGTGAAAATGAGCTTCTTGTTTGACCCTATTACCCCTAAATCGGCAAAACCGTAAATTGCCATATTAAATTTGTAAAACTGGCGCCTGAGAAAAAGAACATATTCCAGGTCCAGGCTTAACCGTTGTTTTCCCAGGGCTTGTCTGCTGTTGAACCCCCGAATATGATTGTTCCGGTTTAATGTAAGTCTTTCAATATCGAAACGGCGAATGCCAATCAGGTAATTGGTTCGCAGAAAGAGACGAAACCGTCTGGGACCGGCATGAATTTGTCTCGAAATAAAGTTGAGGCTTCCTTCAATCTGCCCCTGTTCGTAATCCCTGTTATTAAAATAGCCCCCGATGCCCCCGGCCAGGTATAAATAACCTTTGCGGTTAACCAGCAGGTTTCCGTTGGATAAGAAAAGATGGGCATAATGACGATTGCCGAATTCATTGGCATCAAAACCGTAAACAATTTCATTTCTAAACCCTTCCGGAATATCTTCTGTTACACCATAGCTGTATACCAACTGGTCCTGGATAAATCGGCGCTGGGTAAAGGTAATCCCGGCAAGATAAAAGGTATTGTTTGCGAAATACTGGTTATCCTCGGGGGAGGGTGCCGGCCGCTGATAATAAGTGCGGTTGTTGATCCCTGCCGTTAGCACCACCTGGGAGTTTTGGTAGTCGTCAGGTTTAATCTGAAAACTCCGGCCTGCCCAGGCACTGAAAAAAGAAAGGTCCATGGGAATATCCGTTTGAATATGGTCCCCGTCAAAAATCTGGTTTGTTCTGAACATTCTCAGGGCCGATGCACCATAACCCCATTTGATGGATGGAGTGATAAAGGGTTTGTCGAGAATGAACGAGAAACCCTCTCTCCGGTAAGTATTCATATAACCGGCTGAAATATCAATGAATTTGCCCCTGATGTTGTTAATCTTATAAAAGGTTTCCAGTCCTGTATATGGTTGCCGCTTTAAATTACCCACAAACCCAAGGGAAATTTGGTGGCCAACCCCGAAAATATTTTGATTGTAAACTTCAAATGCTGCTGAATTGCCTCCGTCAACGCCTCCCGAAACCCCCAAAGAAAAACGATCTTTGGTTATTACATGCACTTTTACAAGGCCTTTGTAAATGGTATCTTGTTCCATGATCATCCGAATGTCTTGTATATAAGGAAGTGACCTGATGATTCGCTCATTTTCATACATCAGGTTGGGGTTAATAAAGTCGCCTATGTTGAATAGGAGGAGTTTTTTTATGGTATTTAGATTGGATTTGGTGTGGAGGGCATTGGCCGTTTTCTCAACCAGGCTTTTGGCTTTTCGGCTGGTGTCCTGCAGGGAAGGCCCAAATACATCGAGCGACCGGATGCTTATATCTGAAATGATTTTTCCTTCAAATTCGCTGTAATATTCCAGAGCAAGTGTCTCCTTATCTACAAACGGCCGGGGAGGAGAAATCAGAAAATCATAAACCAGGCTGACCAGTTTACTCTGACTGGCCCTTGATTTGAGTGTGTCGTAAAACTGTTCGTATTTTTCTTCGGGAGGGGGCGGAGCTAAAAGCGTATCACTTTTGCTTGTTTGCGCCTTCCCGTGAAAGCTGACCAACAGGGAAACCAAGATAATGAAATAACCTGCACCGCTTATGAGTCTTTTGCTCATACTCTCCCTCATTAATTTCGAAAATAACTTTTCAAACCCCATTACTAATTATTCTGAAAAATAATCATTTTCAATTTGAAAGATTGAAAATTCATATGTTAAAATTCGTTAAAGGTTTACAAATAAAGCGGAAACAGAATAATTTTCCAGGCATTAATCTTGTTATGCTTTCGTTTTTGAAGAGAGGAAAAATACCACTTTATTTTTTAATTTTGCCACGTGAGCAAACTGGGAAAAATATACCGAAAAAATGTATACGGGGTTATGGGAACCCTGGTCTTTCATATTTTGCTTTTTGCTGCATTTCTTCTGGCTGAGGTCGAAAGAAAAGGGGATGTTCCGGAAGAAGAGATTCTTATCGAGTTTCCGGAAGAGCTTCTGAATGAACCCGAGCCACCGGAACCTGAGGAAGAAACGTTGCAAGAGCCCGATGAGCCCCTCCCCAATGACCCCTCAGCACAGCTTTCAGAACCCAACAATGAACGGTCCAATATAGCCTCGAAACAGATTATGGAGAGTGAATCGTTTTTTGATGAAGAATATACACAGGAAGTTGAGGAAGCCAGGAGGCTCTCTGAAAATGTAAGCCGGCAGCTTTCCAAAGAGACAGTTAACCTGGAAGATATTGAGATGCCCGTGGAAACCACCGAAGGAATGGAACGTGATTCCATCAAAAATGTGATTTATACCGGGGAAAGCAATATCGTTTATTACCTCAAGGACAGGTACCATTTGAGTTTACCGATTCCGGTTTATCTTTCACAGAGCGGAGGAAAAGTCATTGTGGACATCGTCGTTAACCGCCAGGGAAAAGTTGTTGAGGCTGAACCCCGCAATAACCCGGCTATCAGAGAAGAGCAAATTTTTTCCTATGCCCGGGCTGCTGCATCGCGCACCTTGTTTAATTCCGACCCTCAGGCTCCCAGACTGCAGAAAGGAACCATCCATTATACTTTTTTGCCCCAATAAAAAAATTGGAAGAAAGAAAATCTTTTTAACATGATTTAACAAAAATAATTTGCCGGGAATAATTTCGGCGCGTATATTTGTGGTACGTTTATTTTCATAAGTTTAGGTTTAGTTAGGTTAGTTAGTTTAATGAGAAAAGGATGGGTTGTTGAACCCATCCTTGTTTTTTTTTTGTGCCTGTCAAATCTTTTTTACTTCTTTTCTGATCTTTTTTCGCTTCTCTGATTTTCTCTTTTTTCTTAAGTAGTTCGATTATTATTGATGAAGTAAATAAAACTTCACGGGAAAAATTATGGAGGAAATGGAAGAATTCATGTGTTTATAATTGTTTATTTTTAATGGTAACACATGCCTGCCTGTCCGGC
>CAYTDH010000052.1:0-15460 GCA_964436325.1 uncultured Tangfeifania sp. | reverse complement strand
CCTCTGAATCGGTTTTCTACAAATATGTGACCCCTCCGGGGTCTTCTTCCATATTATCTAACCTGCTTTATTCATGAATTTTAACATTTAATTGAATTAAAGCAGGTTAGCCCGATTTAGTTACACTTAGTTTTCGAAGAAAAGTTAGTGTAACTTAATCGGCAACAGTTTATTAGCATATGTTTATGAATTATAGAGGCTAAAGGTTGAACAAAAAAATTAAAGGGAAATACCTGTAGAACAAATGACAGAAATAATTAATCTGTCATCTTCGCATTATGCCCAAAATTTATTTTTGGGTACATTCTCGGAATGACAATTTCCATCAGCGCTTGTCATTTTCTCATTCATTATGTCCTAAAAAATTTGGGTGAACACTCGCAAGGACTGGAGACGCAGAGAAAAATGGGAAATTTGTAATTTTGAATTCGTAATTCGTAATTTCCACTCTCTAATTTCCCGGATAAAAAAAAAGGCTGTCTCAACGAGGCAGCCTTTTCTATATATATATAATGTGTTGGAATCCTTATTTCACAGAGTCCATATATTCAACGAGTTCCAGTACTTTCACAGAGTAACCCCACTCGTTATCGTACCAGGAAACTACTTTTACAAAATTGTCGTTCAGTCCGATACCAGCGCCTGCATCGAAAATGGATGTACGTGCGTCGCCCAGGAAATCGTTGGAAACAACAGGTTCTTCGGTATAACCCAGGACACCTTTTAATTCCCCTTCGGAGGCTTTTTTCATGGCTGCGCATACTTCATCGTATGAAGCTCCTTTTTCCAGGCGTACGGTAAGGTCTACAACAGAAACATTCGGGGTAGGAATACGGAATGCCATTCCGGTCAGTTTCCCGTTGAGATCGGGGATAACTTTACCTACAGCTTTCGCTGCACCGGTGGAAGAAGGAATGATGTTTTGTCCTGCTCCGCGACCGCCTCTCCAGTCTTTTTTAGACGGTCCGTCAACTGTTTTCTGGGTGGCTGTTGTGGCGTGTACAGTGGTCATTAACCCTTCTACAATGCCAAAACTGTCATGCAGTACTTTGGCTACAGGGGCCAGACAATTGGTAGTACAGGATGCGTTGGATACGAAATTCATATCATTGGAATAACTCTCCTGGTTTACACCCATTACAAACATGGGCGTGTCGTCTTTGGAGGGCGCTGACATCACTACTTTTTTGGCACCTGCATCGAGATGTCCCTGGGCTTTTTCTTTGGTCAGGAAAAGACCGGTTGATTCAACCACATATTCAGCACCGACATCACCCCATTTCAAATCAGCGGGATTGGGTTCGGAAGTGACCCTGATCTTTTCCCCGTTCACTACGAGTTGACCGTTTTCAACTGCTACCTCGCCGTCGAAACGTCCATGGGTAGAATCATACTTTAACATGTAAGCAATGTAATCAACATCAATCAAATCGTTAATCCCAACGACCTGAACATTCTCATTTGCTGCAGCTGCACGGAAAACCAATCGTCCGATGCGGCCGAAACCATTAATACCTATTTTAATTTTTGACATGGTAGTGTAAATTTTAATTTATCGTTATCAACAATTTTTTAATATACAAGATAATTCTTAAATTTTGAACCCATACAAATAAAATATTAATCTGTTACAGTTTCAAACTTCAGACTGAATTTCAACTTTTTTCATCCTATCTTTAATGTTAATTTAAAAAAATTAACTGCCACAGATTATTTTTTCTCCCTTAAGCCGCCAAAAACTGAAAACACAACAAAGGTTAAAACCAAACCCGAATAATTCAAGAATTATTCTCCCGAAGCATTTTCGAATTTGAATTGTTTCGAGCATGATCCCGGGAATGCCGGAATCTGTTGATTAAACCTGTGTAAACCCCGGAGGATTTTTAATTATTAAAATCTCAGCGGCTTAATATTTTGATAAGTTGTTTTATATCAGAGCGATATTCTTATTTTTTTTGTGGGGAAACCGGAGTCAACCAGAAAATCTTTTGTTTTCGGATAAGTACTGGAGGCCCGGGCCTTTATTATTATGGTTCCGGGAAACTTCAAGGAATAACTTCAGGGGTGGACATTTTCTCCTGAACAGAGAGTGCCTGTTCATGCTCAGCAACAGAGGAACCAGGGGAATAAAGCTCAGGATGAAAACCTGCAGGTTGTTCCAACTGGCTTCCGGGGGGTAACTTACGGGAAGTGTAAGCCGGGCAGTTGCATGTTTTGCACGATCCGGCAAGGAGCCATAAAATGAATATCAATGCGATAAACCAACCCCCTAAAAGGAATGTATTTTCGTTCATAAAAAATTAAAATAACGGGCAAATGATGGCTTCTGCGGAAGAAATCGGACCTCATCTTATTTATTATGCATCTATTTATTTAAGAATAGCGAAAAAAAAAGGGATTTATTGCGCATATTTAAAAAAATAAATTTAAAATTGCAGAAGGATAAACGATAGAAAGTTTCGTTAAAAAGTTATGGCATATATTTAGGGAAAACCCTCTGATTTTTTTTACGTGACGGTTGAAAACAAAGGCGAAAAGAAAAAATTTTATTCAGCATATCGTTTGTACATTGCTGATAAATTTTATACGTTTGTAATGTTTTGCATTTTTGAAGACACCATTTTGTCTGTAATAATGATGAAAAGATTAAATAAATTAAAATCAATCAATCAATTAAGTTCAATTTAAAGCAAGTTGCTATGAAAAAATTTACTGGAAATTTTTTATTCGGTGAACATGGCTTTGGTTATGTTCTGCGAAAAATTGGCTTAAGCATGGTTGCAATCCTTTTGACGGTGGCGGTTTACGCCCAGCCTCAGGAAACCTATCATGTTTTTGCCGAAGATGTTGAAGATTGTTATCGGCACGATAACGAATATCTTGTCTCCATCTCCATGAGGGACTTTGTAGAGATAGACTCATTTTTTCTGGTACTCAATTATGACGATGCCCTTTTCAATTATGAGGGTGTGTCAGCTACAGTATCGGAATTGTCGGGTTTATCCATCACTGACAACAGTGGAGATTTAGAAATGGTATGGGACAGTGGAGACGACCCGCAAACCATTGAAGATACCGACAACGACACAAGTGAAGTGTTTGTGCTGCATTTTTCGCGCAATGGTTACCTTCACAATGCTGGAAATCCGGCCTTGAATCATGTTAATTCGGCCCTTGAGTGGGATGAAGCTGCTTCCTCGGTATGGAGTGATGCTGCCCAGCAAAGTCAAATTCTCACTTTCGCCTATGGCGACGGGTCAATTGATGTGACTCAAACTATTCCGGAAGTTGTTCTGGATAAATCTACAGCCAACTGCGATGGAGGAAATGCTTTGGTTACAGTGACCACACCAGCATATGAAGATGGAATGACCTATTCCTGGAACCAGGATGATGATTTCCAATCAGACCCTTCAACCCAAGTGGTTGCTCCTTCACAGGGTAATACAGTGGAAGTTCGTCTTGGAGACTGTACTTCGTTTATTCACACCTTTAGTGTGGATGCCAATCCACCATTAAGCTATGATGTGCAGGAGGATATTTACGTGAAGTGTGCCGGTGGACTGGGTGACCTTGAATTTGATCCGGAAGGAGGTTCAGGTTCTTATTCTTATTATATCGTGCCTGAAGCAGATACGGCAAGGGTTATAAATGATCTTACCAATACTGGAAAAACGAATGAACAAGCCGTTGATTATCTGGATTCAGAAGGATACAATACCGGAAACCGCGTTAACCAGCTCTCCCCTGGCTTTTACCTGGTTGCTGTACAAGATGGAAATAACTGTGCCGACCTCCGCGAGGTAGAGTGGTGGACAGGTGTTGAAGTTATGGATACCATTCCGGAATGGGACCATGCAGTTACTCATATTCTTGATGAGCAATGTTATGATGCTAATAATGGTGAATTTACGCTTATGGTTTCCGGTGGTACACCTTTCGACGGTGGTGGCTACAATATCATGTTTGATGGCCATGAAGAAAGTACCGTAACAAATACACTGGAAAAAACAGAACTTGCACCTGGTGCTTACGATGTCGCTTTTTACGACCAGCACGGCTGTTCCTGGGATACAACCATCACTATTGAAGCGGCTGAACAAATTGATTTTGCCGTTGATCATACCGATGCTTCCTGTGATCTTGACAATGGTGAATTGTGGATCGAAGAAGCTACCCTTGAAGGTGGTTCCGGATCTTATGATTATTGGGTATACAGTATGGATCCCAATTTTGCAACTGCCGATACCATCTGGAGTGTAAGTGATACTGCTACAGGCCTTGCACCCAACGTTTATTATGTCAGGGTTTTTGACGATTTAGGATGTTTCGACGACTATGAAAATATCAATGGTGATAATGCAGTGAAAGTGCTTTCCATTGATTTTGATATTGAGGTTGGAACAATCGAATGTAATGGAGGTACTACTTCTGCTACCATTGTTGTTGAAAATCCCGGAAACCATACTTTTGGGTTCAATATTGATGGTGGTGCATTCTCAAGCGAAAATGTTTTTGAAGGGTTAACGGCAGGAACATATTCTTTTGGTGTTTATGATTCTACCATTAATTGTGTGAACTATTGGAAAAAAGAGATAGAAGAACGAACTGAGCTTACCGTTGATATCATCGACTTGTTGACCACAGAACCTTCTTGTCATGATGCCAACGATGGCCATATACAAGTAAGGGCTGATGGTGGTACTCCATTTGATGACGGAACGAAATTCTACGAATATAAATTTGATGACCGTCCGTGGGAAGATGGTGGCGAAAGCAATACGTTTGCTGCGGATACCGGATTCCACATGATTACTGTTCGTGATGCTAACGGATGTGAAGCAACTGTTACAACCACTCTCGACCTGACACCCAACGTGATCGAAGTTCCTGAAACTTTTGCATTGGATTGTTATGGTGATGTGACTGTCTTGTGGCAGGAAGCCATGTATGCTGACAGTTCAAGTATTGTAAAAAGCTGGATTCAGGAGCCTGTAGGTGACAACCAGGGTGATCGTGAACCTGAAATTTACTATTGCATGTCCATTTCCGACGATGCTGCTGCCATTGTTGCAAATGGGATGGCCTACACTGACACTTCCACATTTGCTGCCGGCACCTATTATTTTGCTGCACAGGATGAGTGGGGATGTGTTTCCAATATTGATACTTTAGTAGTCACCCAGCCCGATGCCATCGTTGCTGAAGCTGAAGTTGTCCGTCCTGCCGGTTGCGCCGGAGTAAACGACGGTCAAATTATGATTGAAGCCTTCCTGGGCATTGATCGTGGTGGTTCCTTTGAAGGACGTTACCAATACTCATTTACGCAATCTGCTGCCATCATGCAACAAGATGATTGGTATGATGAAGTGGACTGGCATGATTTCACCAATGATGATGCTGCCAATGACAGTGTTGTTGCATTGGATGTAGCCAAAGGAACTTACTGGATTGCTGTTCGTGACTCCTGTGGTAAGAAAAATCCTGTATTGATTGAAGGACCCTGGGAACTGGTTGTTGACGGTGCTGAACCGATCGAAGTCAACTGGGACCTTGTTGATGTTATGGATGTGACCTGTAATGTCGCTGGTGAAGATCCCTCCAATGATGGTTCTATAACCGGGCTGCTTGGTGCCACCACCGGTGGATGGGGAGATTATATCTTTACCCTGGATATGGAACATCATGATGCTTCTGTGTTGAAAGCCGGGCATCTTGATTTCCCAAGAGAGAATATGACTGGTGACTTTTATGATCTTCCAGCAGGGGACTATGTTCTTACTATAGAAGATGATTCACTGGGTTGCATTTATACAGACGATGTAGAAATTACCCAGCCTAATCCGCTTTGGTTGGATACTGATTCATTGTATGTTTCCTGTGACGGTGAAACGGACGGTGTCATCCGTTATACCATTTCCGGAGGAACTCCTCCCTATTTGGAAACTACGAACAATGTAGGTGTATATGAAGATGTAAACAGCATCCCTGAGGACAGGTGGTATGCAGTTGATTCTGTGGAGTATGACCGAAGAATGCCTGCGGGTGTATTCGCCACTTACATTAAAGATGACAACGGCTGTATTTACGGGCCTGTAATCGATACGATTAAGCAACCTGAGCCGCTTGCACTCGAATTGGTTGGAACCATCGAACCCTCTTGTGCTACTGACGGCGTTGATGGTGACGATGATGACGGTCAGATTTGGGTTGTTCCAACTGGTGGATGGCATTCAGACATGGACAATTACATGTATGAAGTTTCTTTAGGTGGTACTTCTTATACTGTTGATTTGGGAGATACCGTTAAGTTTACCGGACTTTCAGCCAGTGAATATACTATTTCAGTTGTTGAAAGGAATTCTTCATTGCCCGCTAATCCCATTATAACCTACTCCGATTACTTTACGAAATGGGGTAACGGCGATTACGATTCGCATTTGCCATGGCAAAATGCCTCATCCGATTGTGCCGCAGACATCGATGTTAATCTGCAAGGACCCGATCCGATTGTTTACGATGACATCATGTGGTATGATGAGCAATGCTACAAAACACCAACAGGTGAAATTCACCTGATGGATATCTCAGGAGGTACACCTCCGTATACTGTTTGGGTTGAAGGACCTACTGCATACCGTCCGGATAACGCTGGTGTTGGAGAAGAAATTCTTCTGGAAGACGATGGAGTGAACCTCGACGATTACATTTGGGATGACCTGGTACGTGGAAATTATACCGTTTATGTACAGGATGCCAATGAATGTCAGATTGTTGAGGAATCCGGTGAAATCGGAAGACCCGATTCGCTGATGATTACCAATACCGAATTGGTTGAAAATGCGAAATGCAAAGACGGTCTTGGCACGATTCAAATTGATGCTGAAGGTGGTGTTGCACCTTATTGGTATGCTGTAGATTATTCCTTGGTTCCTGACCAAGGAACACATCCGATTCCACCTGAAATTGATGACCGTGTTGAATGGCAAATGGCCGATACCTTCCAGGTGGAAGCCCGCACATGGGTAGCATGGGTTAAAGATGCCAATGGATGTATTGTTGGATATGCCTCCGACGAAGAAGGAGATCCCATCCTGCAACACCGTGTAACTGTTCTTGAACCCGATTCAGTGATGGCTTCAGGATTTGATATGGATTCAACATTGTGTTATGGTTCTGTCGATGGTAAAATCTTTATTGGTTCCATCTGGGGCGGAAACGGTGGTGACTGGGATGTTGAAGTTACCGGTACTGACTGGGAAGGCAATGATGTAAGCAAATGGTACAGTGATGTATCTGCTTCAAATGCTGTACTTGACAGTTTACCCGCTTCCACAGTGAAAGATCCAATGGTTGACGATCTTACTGCTGAAGATTATTATACTGTTGTTGTTTACGATAGTGAAGGTTGTGTGTCTGCAGAATATCACCAGTATGTATTGCAGCCCGAACCGTTTGAAGTTGAGTTGAAAACCAAGAATGATGCCTTTGTTTGTGCCAACGACCTTGCAGGAGTATTTGAAATGGTTGTTGTACGCGGAGGTACACCGTTTGGTTATAATGGCAATGATCCTGTATTTGAATTCAGGTGGGAATCTTACACAGATGAATCTATGGAAGAGATTATTGATTCTGTTTCCTGGGGATTCACCAAAACATTCCAGGGGCCTGCCGGAAGGTTCTATGTTGCTCATGCACGTGACGCCAATGGCTGTGAAACATCTACTGATACGTTCATCGTAGCTCCTGAGCCCATTGAATTTGATGTACACAAACTGACTTGCTTCGGAGATGAACTTGCCTCTGCCCGCGTTACTGCTATGGGTACTGAAGGTCGTTCATTCAGGGTATGGTACCGTGAAATCGAAGAGGACGTAGCTCCTGGCGATTGGGAGCAGAGTGATTGGTTCACTGATCATATCGATTTGATGAATGAATTTACCTTCGATGATGATGATGTAACCGACTTCCGGTATGCATTTATGGTTGAGGATACCCTCGGTTGTGTTTCAGAAGCTGATACGCTTGCATTCGACCCTGTACAAATGCCGCTCGAAATCGAAGTTGAAACGATTGAAGTTGGTGAATGTACTTCAGATGTTGATGTTGTCGTTCGTGGTGGAACTCCGCCGTATGTTATAACAGTGAATGATAGCGTTGTAGAAGCCGGAATGCATACATTACCGGCAGGAACATATGATTTCGTTGTAACCGATGACCACTTGGTATGTACTGATAATGTTACCATCGATGTTGTAGCTGATCCTGTAGTGCGCGACACCACTATTGAGGCCTTCATTGGATACGATGCTGAATTTGTTGATGAAGTAGCAGGTGTTGACACTACCCTGGCTGCTGACGATGAGCCTTATGCATTTGAATATGTAGCTGAAAACGGATGTACTCGTCACTTGCACGTAACTGTTGTGGCTGTACCACGACCTGTTGATATTATCACTGTTCAGAGTGAAGCTGATGAGTCAGCATGGATTGGTGATACTGTTGAGGTTACCGGTACCGTAACTGCTGTTCAAGAAGGCGAAGGATTCTACATGCAGGATGCTGTTGCAGCATGGAGCGGAATCTGGGTAGCCCATAGTGAAACTGCAGATGTAGCTGTCGGTGATGGTGTGACCATCGTAGGTGAAGTTGCTGAAGTAGCGAATGTAACGACCATTCTGGCTTCAGAATTGATGGAAGCTACAGGTACACCTGAGATTACTCCTATTCCTGCCGGTCCTGAGCATGTTGCTATGGAAGCTCACGAAAGCTTGCTTATCACACTCGAAGGTGTACGTGCAGATACATTGAACACCGAAAGTGGAGAGTGGGTCGTTTACACCGACACCGAAGCAACTGTTAATGACTGGTTGTATGCTTACACTGATGTTGTAGAAGGCGACTACTATGACGTAACAGGTGTTGTTAACGGAAGACTGGATATTTTCAAACTTGATCCAAGAATGGAATCTGATGTTGTGAATATTAGCGAAACAACCGATGTACCAGAGGTTAAAGAAGTTAAGTTCAACGTATATCCGAATCCGTTTATGGACCGTATCACGATTGAAAATCATGATAAATTGTCAAGGGTTGTTATCAGCAACATCGCCGGTCAAAAAGTGATGGATGTTGAAAAACCTGGAGCTGTAATCCGTACTGCTAATTTGGTAAGCGGTGTTTACGTAATCAGTTTATTTACTGAAGACGGAATCGCCCAATCAAAAAGGATTGTTAAAAGGTAATACCGAATTGATTGATTAAAAAGGGGAAGCTTTTAGCTTCCCTTTTTTATTTTAAATTTTTTGCTTCATGAAAATCTTAAATCAACATGTTACCATCCGGAAATTTAAAGATGAACCGATAAAACCGGATGTACTTGATCGAATCCTCTATTCCGGAACCAGGGCCTCCACCACAGGAAATATGCAGGTATATAGTATTGTTGTTAGCTCTGATCCAAAGGAGAGGAAAGCTTTGGCACCGTTTCATTTTAACCAGCCTGTGGCTCAGCAAGCCCCTGTTTTGCTAACTTTTGTTGCCGACTTTAACCGGTTTTCAAAGTGGTGCCAATGGAGGGATGCCCAACCGGGATATGACAACTTCATCTCTTTTTTTACCGCTTCCATCGATGCGTTGTTAGCCGCCCAGAATGTATGCGTTGCTGCTGAAAATGAAGGCCTGGGTATTTGTTATCTCGGAACCACTACCTATAATGCGGCCGAAATCATTGAATTTCTCCGGTTGCCAAAACTTACTTTCCCTGTTACTACCGTGGCTTTAGGATATCCCGCTGAAACTCCCTCTTTAACCGATAGAATTCCTTTGAAGGGAGTTGTGCATTATGGGAAATATCAGGATTATACCCGTGCTAAAATCGATGAATTGTACGCGGCTAAAGAAAAGCTTGCCACTTCAAAACAATTTGTGGAAGAAAATGGAAAAGACACGCTTGCACAGGTTTTTACCGACGTTCGATACAAAAAAGGAGACAATGAATTTTTTTCGGACAAAATGCTAAAAGCAGTTCAAGATCAAGGGTTTAAGCTTTTTTAATGCATTTTAATCCATGTTTTCATTCACAAGATTCAAAAAATCGTTGCGGTAGCTGTTTCCAACGGGAATTCTTTTATTGTTTATCATTACAGAATTTCCTTCCAGGTAGTCCATTTTTTCCCAGGCAATGATATAAGATTTGTGGATTCTTACAAATTGATTGTTGGGTAATAGATCCATCATCTTTTTCATGGACAAATTGGTTATTATTTTTTGGCCATGGAGGTGAATCTGGATGTAATCTCCCAGTCCTTCGATGTATTCGATCTGGGAGAATTGGATTCTGTAATTTTTTTTGTTGGATTTTATAAAGATAAAATCCTTCGGACTGTTGGAACCTTCACTTCTCCCGGTCTTCTTTCTCAACCGGATTAAATCCGCTGCTTTAAAGAAGGCCGTACTGAAACGTTCAAAGGAGAAAGGCTTTTTGAGGTAGTCTACTGCATTCAACTCGAATCCTTCCAGGGCATAATCGGGGTATGCTGTTGTGAAGATAGCCAATGGAGCATCTTTCAGGTTCTTTAGAAAGGAAATGCCCGATAGTTTGGGCATGTTAATGTCCAAAAAGATGAGATCGACGTTTGTTTCCTGGAGAAACTGGTAGGCACAAATCGCATCTTTGCATTTTCCCGATATGGATAATTCAGGTATTTTCAGCGCATACTGTTCAATCACTTTTTGGGCCAGAGGTTCGTCATCGATGATTAAGGCTTTTATTGTCATGGTCTTTGAGTTTTAGTTTTAAGGAAATGGAATAAGTAGTGGCTTTCGTCGAAATTTCGAGGTTATAGTCTTTGGGCGAATACAAATGTTTTAACCTTTGCTTTACATTTTCTATGCCAATTCCTCCGCTTTTGTTTTCTTCTGCCTCCTGTTCGCAGAAGTTGTTTGTTACCCGAAAAATCAAGTGTCGGGGATTGGTGAAATCAAATGAGATGTTAATGAAATCGCTTTTCCCCAGGCCCGGCAAACCATGCTTAAAAGCATTGTCAATAAATGGCTCAAATAGCATGGGAGCTATCTTTGCAGGGGAAATTTCACCTTTTACGGTATAATCTATCCGGACTTTTTCTGTTGTTCTGATTTTTTGCAGTTCAATGAAATTTTGAACAAAATGGATTTCTTTTTCCAGGGGGATATACTTATCCCTCGAATCATAGATGATATGCCGCATTAGGTCGGATAATCTGAGAATGTATTCCGGAACTTTTTCTGAACCTACCAGCGACAAAGAATAGATGTTATTGAGCGAGTTAAAAAGGAAATGGGGGTTTAGTTGGCCTTTCAATGCTTTTAACTCTGCTTCCAGCTTTTGCTGTTCTATTCGTGCCAGTTTAAGGTTCAAATCCTGAAGTTCAAGCCAATCCCTTATAAATTTCAAAAAGGAGGTGAAAGCCACATATAAGAGGCTTGCAAAGAAGTAGGAAGAGTGCAGGTTGGGATCATAAGACTGAAATTGGGGACCTAAATCGAGAACCCGGTTCAAAGGGAACAGAAATAAATATTGAATAAATAAGCTTGAACCTGTGAGGGTGATAACCAACCAGAAAACATAAAAAATGTAATTTTTCTTTTTCAAAAAACGGGGAATCAACACATACAAGTTTATGTAAACGGCAAATGCGAAACCTAAATTGGTGATCAGGGCTTTGGTGATTATTTCGGGGTCGATATGGACCTGTTCTTCGTTAAGGAAGAGAAAAAAGAGCATTAGCCCGATACTTGCTATCCAAAAAGCAACATGGGTCCATTTTTTTACCGGACCATATATGATATGTTTTTTCATTCAAATCCTGTCTCGGCGGTTAAATATTTTTTTCAGATAATATAAAATGGGATTGCTGTACTTCAGATTTTTCCAGGGACGGCTCGAGTGGGGCTGATGAATTACTTCAATACTTTTAGCCAGGTAATTCCGGAATCCCATTTTTTTGGCTTGTTTGCTTATGGTCACATCAAACCAATCTTTTTTATTGGATAATTCACCAAAGTCAAATTGCCTGAGGCAGGGTAATGAGATGAGGGTACAGCAAAAGCTCAAGCTGTGCGATGTATTGATGATTTCCTTGCTTTTTTTCTTTTCGTAGTTGTATGGGAAGTTGTAGCGGCCCTTTTTATCGGTTGTAATGGCTCCTATTAATCCCGGACTGTTCAACTGATAATTTAGCTTGAGTAACTGACCGATGGTTTCTGCGCGGATTATAACGTCTGATTCGATAA
This sequence comes from uncultured Tangfeifania sp., assembly GCA_964436325.1. Classification (GTDB taxonomy): domain Bacteria; phylum Bacteroidota; class Bacteroidia; order Bacteroidales; family Prolixibacteraceae; genus Tangfeifania. The sequence continues at coordinate 3,184 of CAYTDH010000052.1, read as the reverse complement.
TGATAAGGGGAATTCCTTTTTCGATGGCCTCCTGCCGGGCCATTTGAAGGACAATTTTATAGTTTGGCGATGGAGTGGATGTTTTATCTTCCAGGTGGATGAGGTTAAACCCATATTTTTCTTTGGCTTCGGTGAGCATTTTCCTGGTTTCCTGGTTGCTGAAGTCATCGTAGACAAAATACTCGAAGTTTCCACTGGCTTTACAAACGCTTCGGATGGTTTCGGCTGTTGTTTTGGGAGAATCTTTTACGGGTGTTATGACAATTGCTTCAGGCATCTTTTTTTGAATTCACGGATTATGAATGACTGTTTGGTTTTTTTTTATTCTTTTCCACGGGTCAAGAGCGGTTAAAATCCCTCGAATAGGCCTGATCAGTAGGCATAATCAGAATATCATCGATGTTTACATGGCTGGGTCTGGAGAGAATAAACAGAATTGTTTCTGCCACATCTTCTGCATTAAGGGGGGTGAAGCCTTTATATACCTGATTGGCCTTGTTCTGGTCTCCTTTGAAACGGACCAGGGAGAATTCCGTTTGAACCGCCCCGGGACTAACAGATGAAACCTTTATTCCATGTTTCAGCAAATCAATGCGCATGCCCTTGGTCAATGATTCTACGGCATGTTTTGAGGCGCAATAAACATTGCCCAGGGGATAGGTTTCTTTTCCGGCAATGGAGGAAATGTTGATGATGTGTCCATTTCCCTTTTTAACCATTTGGGGAGAAATGAGGCGGGTGATATACAACAGGCCTTTGATGTTTGTATCGATCATGGTATCCCAATCTTCAGAATTTCCTTCCTCGATGGAGCTTAAGCCCATCGCAAGTCCTGCATTGTTGATGAGTAAGTCAATGTTTTGCCATCGTTCCGGGAGCCTGTTGATCGCCTGCTCTGTCTCCGTGGCAGAACGGATGTCAAATTGAAGGGTGTGAACCCTGGTCCCGGTCTCTTTTTCTATATGCGTTTTCAACAATTTCAGCCTTTCTTCCCTTCGGCCCGTTAAGATCAGGTCCCACTGATGCTTTGCCAGCAACTGTGCGGTAGCTTGTCCAATGCCCGAGGTGGCACCGGTAATTAAACCAACTTTATTCATATTTCCCGGTAATGTGTTCGATAACCAAAAGGCATCGACGGTTTTATTTTTATTATTTTTCGAAATTAAAAAATTCATTAAAACGTATGGTAAAATCATGTACTTAATTACCTTTGCTAACACCAAAAAAATAACAGCATGCAAAAAGAAAAGGAATTTTCCATTGATTCAATTCCTGAACCAAAAGATATTGAAGATGTGGTGTTCTCTCTGATGGTCAACCCTAATCTTTCCAGCATCAATTATTTTAATGATTTCAGCGAGAAGGGAATTTCGCCTGAATCCATTGGAGATGGAGACAATGATGAGATCGGCCTGTTTGATATAGATTCTACTGGAAACCGATTGGCTATGAGTACCCATGCCTTTCATCATCACCTGGAGAATGATCCCGTTAAAGGGACCGAAATTCTAATCTCCCGGGCCACTCGTAAAATGCTCTGTATGGGTATCCGGCCCGTTGCTGTCAGTGCTTTTTTGTATCACATCAATTATGCCGATCCCAATGGCCAGTATATTGCTTCCGGGGCTAAAAAAGGACTTGAGAATGCTGCTCAAAAATTTAACCTGAAGATTTCAGACCGGAAAATACGTTTTGACCATTTTTCTGCCCATGGTCCTGTTATGCCTACGCTTATTATCAGCATGACAGGAATTGCCGAAAACCAGGATGCCATTACCAATCATGCATTTAAAAAGAAAGGGGGGAATATTTTTTTGTTAGGGAGGTCTTTGGATGATATCTGTTCTTCTGAATATCTTGAATTTTATCATGGGATTTATGATTCGTCTCTTCCAGTTTTTAATATGAACGATGAGATTCTGATACAAGAGGCCTTAAAAGAGCTCCACCGCTTGAAAATCCCGCAAAGCGCCAGTCCTGTCGGGAAAGGAGGATTATTTTTTACCCTTTTACGGGCTGCTATTCCCAACGGACTCGGCTTTGATATTACCACTGCCGCTGAAACGCGGCTTGATTCCTTTTTGTTTGGCGAGGCTATGGGAAGGGTCATTGTAGAAGTGCACAGCGATAAAGAAGATGAATTTGTGGACCTCCTATCCCAGTTGAAAATTTCTTTTTTCACCCTCGGTCATATCACAAAAGGAGAGATCCGTATTGATGATTCTTCGCTGGGCTATATTGATAAAATGACTGCAGGGCTCTAAACCCTGTTAATATTGGTTTTTTTGTCAATTTCATTCCGTGACGACGAACTCATTTATTTAGCACAAATCAGATGACTGTAGTTCCTTACAAAAATGCTCAAACGGGCAAAAAAGTGCAGGTGGAGCAAATGTTTGACCAGATATCCAATCGGTACGATTTTCTCAATCATTTTTTGTCTCTCAATATTGATAAAGTATGGCGGAGGAATGCGGTCAGGTTACTGGAGGATTTTCAGCCTGACTCCATTTTGGATATTGCTACGGGGACCGCGGATTTTGCCCTTTCGGCTACGCGGTTAAAACCTTCCAGGATAACCGGAATAGACTTATCTGAAGGGATGCTTGCAATTGGACGGCAGAAGGTAAAAAGAAGGGGTCTTGAGCAGACGATTGAACTCATAAAGGGCGACTCGGAAGCGCTTCCTTTTGAGGAGAATTCGTTTGATGCGGCAATCGTTGCTTTTGGAGTCCGTAATTTTGAAAATCTGGAGAAGGGCCTTTCCGAGATTTACCGCGTTATCAAACCCGGTGGTGGTTTTATTGTCCTGGAGTTCTCGCAGCCGAGGGTTGCTCTTTTGAAAAAGTTATATTTTTTATATTTTACAAAATTGTTGCCATTATTGGGACAACTCGTGTCAAAGGATAAAAATGCTTATCATTACCTCCCTGAGTCTGTGAAGGAATTCCCTGATGGGGAGCAATTTATTTCTATTTTGAAACAGGGCGGTTTTCAGAATGTCCATAGTTTTCCTCAAACTTTTGGGATTTCATCTGTCTACACCGCTCAAAAACCTAAAAATTCAGATGAAAAGCAATAAATTTGCGCTTTTGTTGTTTTTCAAATAATTATGAAGTTTTAACGAATGAAAAAGTTAGTCATCATTATCGTTTTTTTTGCTGCAGGATTTTCTGCTTTTGGC
>CAYTDH010000051.1:11165-15696 GCA_964436325.1 uncultured Tangfeifania sp. | reverse complement strand
CGCCTGGATGTGCCACGCTCACCGATACCCCGGTGCCTTTAAGCTCTGCACCCAGGCCACGGGAGAAAGAATAAACAAAGGCTTTGGAGGCCGGATAAACGGTTTTGTAAGGCATGGGACTGAAGGAAGCCATGCTGGCTATGTTAAGGATGTAGGCTTTTTTTTGTCTTTTGAGGTTGGGTAATAAAAGGCGCGTAATCAACACCAGGGCATGCATGTTCAGCAGGACAATCTGCTCAATGTATTCCGGTGTGGCTTCCAAGAAAGACTTTACCCCCCCAAGACCGGCATTGTTGATGAGGATGTCTACTTCGTATTTTTCCGAGATGTTTTTGACCAGCTTGCGGATTTCTTCTGATTTGGTCAGATCTGCTTCAAAGGTTTTCACAGCAATCCCGTATTTTTCGGAAAGTTCTTTTCCCAGAACATGCACCTGCTCTCCCGGAAGGGCTGTAAGAATGAGGTTCCGTTGCAACCGGGCACACTCTTTGGCCAGTTCTTTTCCCAGCCCGGAACTGGCTCCGGTTATCAGACTGTATTTCGGGATGTCCATTTTTGCCTGTTTTATTTTCGAACAATATACCTATATCGTTTACAATGCCAAAAAATGAATCTGGTTTTAACCAAAAAAGTTTAGACTAAAATAGGAAACATTTGGGTTTTATTTATCCTGAAAATTTTGATTTATCCATTGCAAAGCCTCTGTGATATCTAGATCCTGCATACACCGGAAATGTTTTTTAGGGCATTTGTCGTATCCCAGTTTGGAGCAGGGGCGGCATTTCAGGTTTTTTACCTCCAGAATTTTGGAAACCGGGTGGGGTTGATAAGGCACCATTCCAAATGCAGGGATGGTATTTCCCCAAAAGGAGAGTATTTTTTTTTGAAACGCTGAGGCGATATGCATGAGTCCGGTATCGTTTGTCAGAACCAGTTTGGCATCGCGAACCAGGCTCGCCGATTGGTTAATGCTGATTTTCCCAGTCAGGTTCAGCATATTTTCTGCGGATGTTTTCTCCAGTTTTTTCGCTGTTTTTTGTTCCTTTTTTCCGCCAAGCAGGATGATTGGAAAATCCGCTTTTTGGCATATTTCCGAAATCTTTTCGGCAGGAAGTTTTTTCGTGGCATATGTTCCGGCAATGACAAAAGCGATAAAACCTTTTTGAAACAGCGGAGGCAATGTGGAAAGGTCAAAATTTTCCTCCTCCGGAATGAAAAAGTCAAGTCCGGCTCCATCGTTTGTTACATCGAAAACGGAGAGGGTTTTCAGGTAACGGTCTACAATATGGGTTTCAGGCAACCGGTTGATTTTAAACCGGACCATCAGAAATTTCTGAAAGTTTAATTTTTCGAAAGAAAAGGCAGGAATTTTCAACCTTCCTTTTATCCGGTTGCTCCGGTAATTCTGATGAAGGTCAATAATGTAATCAAAACCCTCTTTTTCCAATTCCTTCAGTAATTCACTCATGTTTTTATCCAGCAGATGGAGTTTACTGATGTAAGGATTGGAAGAGACAATGGAGGCGTGGTTTTTTTTGGTCACAAAATGAATTTCGGTATTTTCCACTTGTTGTTTCAGGCAGCGCACTACCGGAGAGGTTAATACAATATCACCAATGGAACTGAATCTTATGATCAGGAATTTAATCTTCATGCCGAAAAATTAAAAACCCCAGAATTTTAATTTTTCCGGGGTTAACATTCATTATTGCTGTTTTTAAGCTGTTTCAATTAAAACAATCAATTTATTTCCTTTGTTTTCCACCACCCCTCCGCTCTCCTCTACCTGGAAATGATGTTTTTTATTTTGATTATCAATGACGCGGATAACTCCTTCCTGGAGTGTAGAGATAATGGGAGCATGGTTTTTTAGGATTTCAAAAGACCCCTTACTGCCGGGAAGTTTTACCCGTTTCACTTCGCCTTCGAAAATTTTTTTATCGGGTGTGATGATTTCAAGAAACATAGGCAATAGCTTAAAGGGTTATTTGCCGGCCAGCAGCCGTTCTCCTTTTTCGATGGCTTCTTCAATGGTACCCACCAGGTTAAAAGCAGCTTCGGGGTATTTATCGACTTCGCCGTTGAGGATCATATTAAATCCTTTTATCGTATCTTCTATGGAAACGAGTTTTCCTTCGAGGCCGGTAAACTGCGAAGCAACAAAAAATGGCTGAGACAAAAAACGCTGAGTACGCCGTGCTCTGTGAACGACGAGTTTGTCATCTTCCGACAGCTCCTCCATACCGAGAATGGCAATGATATCCTGCAATTCCTGATACCGCTGAAGCAGTTGGATAACATTTTGTGCACAGTTATAATGGTCATCACCTACAATTTCAGGGGTTAAAATCCGGGATGAGGAGTCGAGGGGGTCGACAGCCGGATAGATTCCCAGTTCCACGATTTTCCGGCTAAGGACTGTTGTGGCGTCGAGGTGGGCAAAAGTGGTGGCAGGAGCGGGGTCGGTAAGGTCGTCGGCAGGAACATAAACGGCCTGGACAGAAGTGATGGAGCCATGTTTTGTGGAGGTAATCCTTTCCTGCATCAGCCCCATCTCCGTTGCCAGTGTAGGCTGGTATCCTACGGCAGAGGGCATTCTTCCCAGGAGGGCAGATACTTCAGAACCGGCCTGGGTAAACCGGAAAACATTATCGATAAAGAAGAGGATGTCTCTTCCTCCGGTTTTACTGCTCCCGCTGTCGCGCAGGCTTTCGGCAATAGCCAGTCCCGAGAGTGCAACACGGGCACGGGCTCCGGGGGGCTCATTCATCTGGCCAAAAACCATGGCCAGTTTGGATTTTTTCAGTTTTTCATGATCGACCTTTGAAAGGTCCCAGCTGCCTTCTTCCATCGATTTTTTGAAGGCTTCACCATAGTCCACAATGTCGGCTTCAATCATCTCCCGCAGCAGGTCGTTCCCTTCACGGGTCCGTTCTCCCACTCCGGCAAAAACCGAAAGACCACTGTGAGCCAGGGCAATGTTATTAATCAACTCCTGGATCAATACGGTTTTTCCTACACCGGCACCGCCAAATAGGCCGATCTTTCCTCCTTTGGCATAGGGTTCAATCAGGTCGATGACCTTTATTCCTGTATGTAAAACTTCGGTTTCTGTCAATAAATCTTCGTATTTCGGCGGCTCGCTGTGAATCTTTTTCCCTTCCCGGGGCAGTGACTCCATTCCATCGATGGAACTTCCCACTACGTTAATGAGCCGGCCCAGCGCCTGTTCTCCTTTGGGCATAATAATGGGTTTACCAGTTGGTATCACCGTCATTCCCCTTGTTAATCCATCGGTGGAGTCCATGGCTATGCAGCGGAGGGTGTTCTCCCCAATATGTTGCTGGCATTCAATAATGAGATTTTCATGCCCTTCGCGAACAACCTCGAGGGCATCATAAATGGAAGGAAGTTCGCTCCCTTCAGCTTCAAAACTAACGTCAATCACCGGTCCGATTACCTGAATAATTTTTCCTTTGCTTTGGTCCATTTAGTTTTTTATTTTAAAGGCGGTAAAATATACCGTTTTTTCCGAGAACAAAGTTATTAATGTTTTGGATTCCTTCTGCTTAATATTCTTTTTTATCGGGTTTTGTTAATTATTTCGTTTGAGCATGTTATTGCTGAGACCTTTCAATGCCCTTTTTTTCGATTCCTCCACAGGTAAATCATTTAATATCTTTGACGCCCTTATGAAATAGGAATCTATTTTTTCTTCTGTTATTTCCGGAATATTCAGGTTCCGGAAAATGCCAGAAATGGTTTCGATTTTTTCACCGGCAATGAATTCTTTTTTACCTAACCATTCTTCGAGCTTTTTTTTCTGGCTTTCGGAAGCTTCCTGGAGAGCCTTAATCAGGAGGAAGGTTTTTTTGTTGGCCACAATGTCTCCTCCTATCTTTTTTCCAAATTTCTCCTGGTTTCCAAAGGTATCCAAAAAATCATCCTGCAACTGAAAAGCAAGCCCCAGGTTAATGCCATAGTCGTAGAGGAGCTGGGCATTTTCAGGGCTGGCTGAGGCAAGCAACGCTCCTGATTTGAGGCTGCAAGCCAGCAATACTGCGGTTTTTAGTTTGATCATTTTCAGGTACTCTTCTTCGGTGACATCCTGACGGTTTTCAAAGTCCATATCGTACTGTTGCCCTTCACAAACCTTTAGGGCTGTCTCGGTAAACAATTGAGTTACCTCGAATAATTGGTCTGAAGGGCATTGCAATTGCATCAGGTAACGGTAAGACAAAAAGGCCATAGCATCACCGGAGAGAATGGCGCTGTTATCACTGAATTTTTGATGTACCGTGGGTTTGTTACGTCTCATATGCGCTTTATCCATGATGTCATCATGGAGAAGGGTAAAGTTATGAAAGATTTCAAGGGCTAAAGCAGCGGGAAGGGCTTTTTCAATTTCGTCTGAAAAAAGGTTGTAGGCCATTAAAAGCAGGACGGGACGTAGCCTTTTCCCTCCCATATCGAGGGAATAGTTCACCGGTGCATAAAGTCCGGCAGGAGGCTGTCCTGTTAATTTCACCGT
>CAYTDH010000051.1:0-11065 GCA_964436325.1 uncultured Tangfeifania sp. | reverse complement strand
GAAAGTGCAAATATACCAAAACCAAAGAACAATACAACAGAAGTATAAAGCATGCTTACTCCAGTCTCCCTGAGTGCCATGACAACCGATCTCCGGATATCCCAGTTGGTTACTTTCAGTTCCTGCCGGTATTTGGCAAGAAAGTGGATGGTGTTGTCCACGGAAATGCCGAAAGCAATGCTAAAGACCAGGATAGTGGAAGCTTTGATGGGAATTCCGGCGAATCCCATTATGGCTGCTGTAAAAATCAGGGGAATCACATTGGGGGTCAGCGACATGATGACCATGCGCCATGATGAAAACATGACCGCCATGAACACTGAAATCAGTAAAATGGCCAGTCCCAGGCTGGTAAACAGGTTCCGCAAGAGGTATTGAGTGCCTTTAAAAAAAGTGATGCTGGAACCTGTGACCGTAACATCGTAATGGTTCGATTGAAAAATTGAATCAATATCGGCATTAAAGGACTGATACAGTTCTTCCATCCGTTGAGTCCCCACATCTTTCATCCGCATACTGATGCGCGTGACCTGCAGCGAGCTGTCGACAAAAGAATGAAGCATCCCTGCATCGGTTTCTTCAGGATCGGCATATTGTAAGATGAAATTCTTTTCACGGTTGTTGGGGAGGCTGTAATACTTTTCATTGCCGTTGTAAAAGGCTTGTTTGGAGAATTTGAGCAGATTCAGTAACGAAAGGGGTGGTGATAATTCAGGGTAATCGCCCAGTTTCTGCTCGAGTTGATCCATCTTTTGAAATGTGCTCAACTGCATCACGCCCCGGGGGTTTTGTGTGTCTATCATGATCTCCAGGGGCATCAGCCCGTGGAAATTGGATTCAAAAAATTTGAGGTCTTTGTAAATGGGGTCGCTGTGGGGGATATCATCTACCATGTACCCTGAACTTTTGATGAGGGTAATGCCATAAATGCCCAGTCCGAGGATAGCCACAGCAAAGATATATACTGTTTTCCGGTGGTTTTCGGTGATTAATATTAACTTCCGGATGATGTTTTTTACAAATTGGTTGTTCAGGTGACTGACATGCCTAAGCGAGGGTGGCCCAATGAAACTGAAAATTATGGGAATGAGCAGAAGTGAAAGCACAAAAAGTCCCATGATGTTGAGGGAGGCTACAATTCCAAACTGTTTAAGGATATTGCTTTTTACAATGATAAAGGTGGCAAAACCCGAAGCTGTGGTCAGGTTGGTCAGGAAAGTGGCATTTCCGATTTTGATGATCACCCGCTGCAGGGCTTTAATTTTGTTCCCGTGGCTAACATATTCGTGATGGAATTTATTGAGCATGTAGATGCTGTTGGGAATCCCGATCACAATGAGCAATGGCGGAATCATCCCTGAAAGCAGGGTGATTTTGAAACCGAACAGCGATAGCATTCCCAGGGCCCAGATAACCCCGGTGATAACAATCAGAACGGGAAAAAAGACCGCTTTAAACGACCGGAAAAAAAGAAACAGAACCACAATGCAGATGCCCAGGGCCAAAGCACTGAAAAGATAGAGTTCTTTCCGGATTTTGATGGCATTGACTACCCGGATGTAGGGTAGTCCCGAATAACGAAGTTCAGTACCCCGGCTTTGTTCAAATTGCCGGCAAATCGTTTGAATCGACCTGACCATTTTTTCCCGTTCGCGGGTTTGCATTTTGTTTTTGTTAACGGTAATGGCCAGGACATAGGTGTCGTTTTTTTCATTGTAAACGGTATTCCGGTAAAAGGGGAGGCTTTTAAATTCGGAAGCCAGGCTGTCCAACTGAGCCTGATTGGTAATCGTGTCCGGAAAAATCTCCTTGACCTCAAAGGTCCGTTCTTTAGTGTTTTTTATCAGATTATAGGTGTTGGAAACGGAAAGAAGGTCTTCAACCCCTTCGATGTTCGATAAATCATGACCTAACTTTTTCCATTCCCTGAAATGGTCAAGCTGAAAAAAAGCAGAATCCTCAATGCCAATGATGATTAGGTTCCCTTCTTCTCCGAAAACGGATACAAATTCCTGATAGTCCTGGTATGCCTGATCTTTCCTGGGGAGCAGGGAGGCATATTCATACGACATCTCCACTTTGAGGGCATGGTATCCCAAAAAGGCCGTAATGACAAATAAAATGCTGAGTAAAAGTATTTTATTTCTGAGGATAATGCTCGAAACCTTCAGCCACATATCACTTCGATGGTTAGAAAGTGCGAAAATAAGAGAAATATTCGGATAATGGACCGCAAATGCCGTTGGATTTGCATTTGGGGAGGGGGGTTGGATTTCGGAAAATCAAAATTTTAAATTCATCTTGTTTGTTTGTGGATATAATGACAAATCACTATTTTGTGTCCCAAATTTTATTCCTGGAAATTGAATGAACCAGTTGCCATTCAAAGAATATACGCTGTTTGTTATTTTTTTTGTTACTGTTCAAACCCTTTATGGACAGTATTCATTTAAACAAATTTCGAAGGACGAAGGACTTTCGCACAATAATGTTGAATGTATTTTACAGGATCAACAGGGATTTATGTGGTTTGGAACTCGCAACGGTTTGTGCCAGTTCGATGGCTATGAGATAAAAATTTTTCGCAACACATCGGATTCGGTTTCTATATCTGGGAACAGAATTCTTTCAATGGCAGAAGATAAAAGCGGATTTTTATGGATAGGAACTTACCAGAACGGGCTCAACAAATTCGATAAACAAAAAAACGTTTTTACTCATTACGGTTCTGGCCAGGAAATCGGGAACCAGGTTTACTGCATTACTGTTTTGGAAGACAGCACCGTTTGCATAGGCAGCAGCAACGGACTGGCGCTGTACCACCCGGGTGTAGATACATTCTCTGTTTATACCCCTTTTACAGGAGAAGGATTAAATTCATTTCTTGTTAGTGATGTTCTGGAAACCCGGGATGGAGAAATTTATGTAGCAACCTGGGAAAATGATATTCAGCGATTTGACCGGAGGGAAAAAAAATTTAAATCCATATCATATAATCCGCTAAGCAGAAAAGTTTTAAATTACCGCAAGCGGCTTCTCGAAGATTCGGATGGAAACATTTGGATTTCGGCCAATATTCATGGATTATGCCGGTACAACAGAAAAACCGGTGAGTCAAAATTTTATTATAAGAGTGAAACAGGCTTAAATACAGAGGTTCTAAACGGTGACATGATCATGGATCCGGAGGGTAAAATCTGGATTGCTACCGACGGTGGTGGCATAAATATTTTTAATCCTGAAAATGAATCGTTTCAACACATCCTAAAAAAGGAGAATATCCAAAAAACCTTGCCCGGCGACCATATCTATTCCCTTTACATGGATGATAATAACCGGATTTGGGCGGGAACGTTCAGCAATGGCGTAGCGTATTACGATCCACTGATGAATAAATTCAAAAACACCTTGTTGCCTGAAAATGTGTTTGCATTTTTCAATGAAAAGTCTGTAATCAGCGCGTTTCAGGACAGTAAAAATAATATTTGGGTTGGGACCGACGGGGAGGGATTGCACCGTATCGATGAAAACAAAAATTTGAAAAGTTTCTATCACCAGGAGAATAACCCGAAAAGTTTGTCGTCCGATGTAATAACCTGCATCGATGAAGATGCTGACGGAAATATCCTGATTGGAACTTTTGCCGGAGGACTTTCAGTTTACAATCCGCAGCAGGATGAATTTACCCGCTATTTGCCGAATAGCCAAAATGAAGAAGCCATTCATTCAGAAAATGTATGGTCGCTGTTGACCGACAGCCAGGAAAAAATCTGGCTGGGGCTTCTTGGAAACGGAGTCGATATTTTTAACAGTGAAACAGGTACCTTTAAAAACATCGGGCCCTACTCGAATGAACTGGTTAAAGTTGGTCACCCCAATGTAATGGCCATAATGGAAGATGCCGACGGCGATATTTGGTTTGGTACCGAAGGAGATGGTATTTATGTTTTCGACAAACAGGCATCCAAAATGCTTCGGCTTTCAAGTAATCCGGAATTAATGGTTTGGCAAAATGGCATGATAAAGGATTTTTTCCAGGAAAGCTATGGGAATATCTGGATTTCAACTGAAGGAAGCGGTCTGTACAAGTATAAAAAAGAGGATAAATCAATAACCCATTACACTATTCAAAACGGGTTGCCTGGCATGATTGTTCTCGGAGTAAACGAAGATGCGGCCGGTAATATTTGGGCCATCACCTACGACGGACTGGCTATGCTTAGGCAGTCGGCAAATGGTTTTACAGCCTTTTTTAAGAGCGACGGACTGGCATCTAATGAATTTAACGCAAAGACATTAATACAACTCCAGGACGGGGCTTTGCTGGCAGGCTCGAATAATGGCATTGATATTTTTAACCCCCAATCAATCTCTTTTAATCAGAATTTACCCCGGGTGGTCTTTACCAACCTTACCGTTTTAAATCATAATATTTCTCCTGGCGATACGCTTAATAACCGGGTGATACTGGACAAGAACATCGCTTTTACAGATGAGATTGAACTGAAATACAGCGATAAAATATTCTCGGTTGAATTTGCTGCTCTTAACTTTACACATCCCCCAAAATGCATGTATAAGCATATTTTGGAAGGATTTGAAAACGAATGGATTGAAACCGATCACAACCGCAGGTTTGCTTCTTATTCCAACCTGGAAAGCGGGGAGTATACCTTCAAAGTACAGGCCTCAAACAATGACGGGAAATGGGGAAACAACACTGCTGAATTAAAAATTACAGTTTTACCTCCTTTCTGGAAAACAACATGGTTTATTGTGTTGATATCCGTGCTAATGGCTGCTGCTGTAAGTGTTATTTACTACAGCCGGATACGGTATATCCGGAACAGATTTGCGCAGGAGCAGGCTGCCCGCGAAAAGCGAATCATGGAACTGGAAAAAGAAAATATTGAATCGGAATTGCAAAAACTGACGTATTATACCGTTAACAGGAACCGTGTTCTTGTTAACTATAAAAACCGGCTGGTGGCATTGTCGGCCAAAGCTAAAGAATCGGTTAAAAAAGGATTGAGGGTAGTGATTGATGAAATCGAGAGTGAAATCAGCGACGATAAGGAATGGAAATATATTGAACCCCGTCTCGATAAATTTTACAATAATTTCATTACCAGCTTACGCGAAAAACATCCCGACTTATCCTTATCGGAAATAAAAGTTGCTGCTTATGTGCGAATGAATCTGACATCGAAAGAAATCTCGGAGTTTATGAATAAAACCATTCGCGCTGTTGAAAGCGATCGATACCGGTTGCGCAAAAAACTGGAACTCGATTCCAATGAGTCTTTGCAACAGTATTTGATGAATCTGTAACAGTTCCTGATTTATACTCTTTGTTTCTTGTAGGAAGTAACAACTTCACCCAAAATTTTTTTGCAATCACAAAGAACGTAATTCCTTAATAGTTAAATATTTAGTTTTTATTTGCGTGTTTTTGCGTAGCACCTGAAACAATCGTGCGGATATTTGAGGGGATAAAAAAATCAGAGGCAGTGATTTTTCCGGTTATGTTTGTCTGCAGCAAATTTGATAGCAATGATAAAATCAAACCGAAATTTCAAATTACTTGTCCTCCTAATTTTTATTGCAGCCGTTTATGGTTGTATCTCAAAAGCAGGACATTTGCAGCCAGAGGAGAAAAACAAATCAGCCCAGCAAAATAATTCAGGTTTCGACGCAGTTGAATTAAAAAGTATTCAGGCTTATACAACTGCAAAAAGCGGAAACCAAAAGCTTACCCCATCCGGAGATTTTATAATCGGTGAATTTAAGCAACCCGATGAATATTTTCCAACATTAATGATTGATGCCAAAAAGCGGTTTCAAACAATCGAAGGATTTGGAGGCGCGCTTACCGATGCTGCTGCAGAGACCTTTTATAAACTTCCTGATGAAAAGCAAGAAGAATTACTTACTGCCTATTTCGATAAAGAAAAAGGAATAGGTTACAGTTTAGGTCGTACACATATTCACAGTTGCGATTTTTCGAATGAAAGTTATGCTTATGCCGAGATTAACGGTGATAAAAACCTGAAGCACTTTTCCATTGCCCGTGATCGGAAATATAAAATCCCATTTATAAAGTCGGCGCTTAAAAAATCTTCCGATGAGTTGAAACTGCTGGCATCTCCATGGAGTCCGCCCGCATGGATGAAAACAAACAACAGCATGTTACAGGGTGGCAAACTGAAGCCCGAATATTTTCAAACCTGGGCCGATTATTTTGTGAAATTTTTTGAAGCATACGAAAAAGAAGATATCCCCTTTTGGGCAATGACTGTGCAAAACGAGCCGTTGGCAGAACAACGCTGGGAATCATGCATTTTTACCGCCCGGGAAGAACGCGACTTTGTAAAGGATTACCTTGGCCCCACGTTGGAGAAAAACCAAATGGGCGATAAAAAAATCATTATTTGGGATCATAACCGTGGCATTATGTACCAGCGGGCAAAAGCAGCTTTTGACGATCCTGAAGCTGCAAAATACATTTGGGGTATTGGATTTCACTGGTACACGGGTGATCATTTTCAAAATGTAAAACAAGTTGCCGAAGCCTTTCCAGACAAAAAAACAATTTTCACAGAAGGTTGCGTTTTCCCGTTCGACTACGAAAAATTGAATGAGTGGCATTGGGGCGAGCAGTATGGAAGATCAATCATTCACGATTTGAACAATTCGGCTTCCGGTTGGATCGACTGGAATATTCTGCTTGACGAAAACGGCGGACCCAATCACGTGGCGAATTATTGTTTTGCACCGGTCATTGCCAACACACAAACCGGCGAACTCATTTATATGAATTCCTACTACTACCTGGGTCACTTTTCGAAATTTATTCGTCCGGGTGCTCAACGGATTGTCTGCTCATCCAATCATGACGATTTACTGGCCACTGCTTTTATCAATAAAGACAACAGCATTGCAGTGGTCGCCATGAATGAGACTAACCGTGACATTGAATTCAAAATTTGGCTCGAGGAGAAAGGGACTTTATCGAGGCTGCCTGCCCACGGCATTTGCACATTAATAATCAATTAGGAAAAAGTCAGAGGATAAAACATGAATGGATTTTTTAATTTAAGTAAGGGTCTCCCCATCGTTTTGAAAACAGGAGTATTTTTTGTTTGGATGATCTTTTTTTCTTTTATGTCCGTCAACGCTTTTTCTCAGGAATTTCTTCGTGCTGAAGGCAAAAAGATTGTTGACGGGAATGGCAATAATTTTATTCTGCGCGGCATTGGCACCGGGAACTGGATGATTCAGGAAGGTTACATGATGCAGTCTTCCGGTTTTGCCGGCACGCACCACGAATTCAGGAATAAACTGGAGAAGACCATTGGGGAAGAGCGGACTGAAGAATTTTATGATTCCTGGCTCGCCAATCATTTCCGGAAAGTGGACGTGGACTCCATGGCTGCCTGGGGGTTTAATAGTGTTCGGGTGGCCATGCACTACAAATGGTTTACACCCCCCATTGAAAAAGAACCTGTTCAGGGTGAAATAACCTGGATTGATAAAGGTTTTGAAATGATAGATAGTTTGCTAGATTGGTGCGAATCAAATGAGATGTACCTTATTCTCGATTTACACGGAGCACCGGGCGGGCAAGGAAAAAATGCCGATATCTCGGATTACGATCCGTCAAAACCTTCGCTTTGGGAGAGCGAATTAAATAAAGTAAAAACCGTTGCGCTTTGGCGCAAACTCGCCGAACGTTATGCCAATGAAAAATGGATTGGCGGATACGATTTAATTAACGAAGTCAACTGGACTTTCCCGGGAGGGAGCAATTCCCCATTACGCGATTTATATGTCCGTATTACCAATGCCATTCGCGAAGTAGACTCTAACCATATCATCTTTATCGAAGGGAACTGGTTTGCCAACGATTTTTCCGGGCTTACCCCACCGTGGGATGACAATATGGTATACAGTTTTCATAAATATTGGTCGTACAATAACAACAATTCGCTCGACTGGGTAATCAATCTGCGCAACGAAACCGATTGTCCGTTGTGGCTTGGCGAAACAGGCGAAAATTCAAACACCTGGTTTACCAACCTCGTTAAACTTTCCGAAGAAAACAATATTGGGTGGTCGTGGTGGCCGGTAAAAAAATCGGGAATAAACAATGTGTTGCAGGTTGTAACCAACGACGATTATAAAACATTGATGGATACCTGGGAAAGCGGGGGTACTGTTTCTGCAGATTTTGCGTACAACGCGGTTATGCAGTATTCGGAAAACCATCGCTTTGAAAATTGCTTCATCAATTACGATGTGATTGACGCCCTGATCAGACAACCTCACTCCACCGAAACAAAACCATTTAAATCGCACACCACAGAACAGCGCATATTTGCAGTGGATTACGATTTTGGTCGAAACAAATTTGCGTATTACGATCTGGATACTTGTGATTTTCACCAGGATGAAGATGTTTTTACAGCATGGAATGCCGGTTGGAGTTACCGGAACGACGGAGTGGACATTGAGCAGGGGAACGACGCGGAAATTTCAAACGGATACCATGTTGGATGGATTGAAAATTCTGAGTGGCTGCAATACACCATTGATTCACGAGAAGAGGCGGCTTACAAAATTCAGATTAATACAGCCGGTGAACAGGAAAGCAGTTTTCATATTGAAGTCGACGGTAAAGTAGCTTCCGAAGTTATCACATTACCTGAAACTGGCGGATGGAATAAATGGGAAACCACAATTGCAGCCGATGTCATTTTGCCGCAAGGGAATGCAGAAGTGCGGGTTGTTTTTGATGAGGGGAATGTTAATTTTAACTGGTTTTCCTTTTCCGAGCCCAAACATCATGACGGAGTTGCTTTTAAGTTGCTGACTGCTTTTACCGATAACATAGAAAACAAAATCTACCTGAACCTGAATAAACCTGTTTCATTAACAGAAGAGCAAACTGCTCTTGAAGATATTCAAGTGATTCATAATAATGCGCTTGCTGAAATTTCGGAAATAATCATTCCGGAAGGAAATAACCAGCAGATCATTTTGATTTTGGAAGAAACCCTGTTTTCGGACGATAAAATAAGAATCAGCTACAATGGGAATTCAGTTTTCAGCAAAGAACAAAACCTAACCGCTTTTTCCGGGTTTACAGCACAGAATAAGTTATATCCTCATGCTACTATCCCTGGCAAAATCGAAGCTGAAAGTTTTTTCATGAACAACGGCTTTAATCTTGAAGATTGCGAAGATACAGGTGGCGGTAAAAATACCGGTTATGCCAATGATGGCGATTACCTCGATTACGTGGTAAATGTAACTCAAAGCGGCACCTTCAGAATTAATTTCAGGGTGGCTGCAGAACATGGTGCCCCTGAAATTCTATTCATGCATTCGGTTGAGGACCGGATGGTTCCAATAAAGGCCATGAAATTTGAAAGTACCGGCGGCTGGCAAACCTGGGAAACACAATCAACCACGCTTGAACTGACAGAAGGGAAACAAATATTCAGAATCTATTCCAGAAGTGGTGAATATAACCTCAACTGGTTTTCTTTCGATTTGATAACCCGTTCGGAAAAATCCTCATCGCCACATCAGTTAAAGGTTTATCCCAATCCTGCCTTAAACAAGTTGAATGTCGATTTTTTCACATCAGATGAAAAACTGCTGGCGATGTTTAACATGGCAGGCAATCAACTGCTGTCGCTTTTAACCCGCGACGAACGCATCCAGATCAATACCCGGCAATATCCTCCGGGCCAATATATCCTGCGGGTTACCGGCAGAAACCTGAATAAATCAATAAAAATACAGATTGCGAGATAAAAATGTCAATGCAAGTTTCAATAATCACTACAATGCCAGAAAATAAAACAAAACTAAAGAAGAGTTTACTGATGAAAAGTTTAAAAACAGGGATTTTGATTTTCCTTCTGATGACAGGATCGCTGCATTTGATGGCGCAAAGCGTAATTGTGTCAGGAACGGTAGTAGATAAAGAGGGAATTCCTTTACCTGGCGTAACGGTTTTGGAAGAAGGGACTTCCAACGGAACGGTGACCTCAATCGATGGGAAATATGCCTTGTCAGATGTAAATAAGGGTGACTCCATCCGGTTTTCATTTATCGGATTTGAGACCCAGTACCGTGTGGTTGGTGACTCGGAGGTTATCAATGTTGTCCTCGCCGAATCGAGCGAAATGATGGACGAAGTGCAGGTGGTGGCTTTCCAAACCCAGAAAAAGGAGAGTGTAATTGCATCCATCAACACCATTAATCCGGAAGAACTCAAAATAGCTCCAACCAATTTAACCGCGGCATTTGCCGGGAAACTGGCCGGCGTAATTTCATACCAGCGCTCAGGCGAACCGGGCGCGGACAATGCCGAATTTTTTATCCGGGGGGTAACTACTTTCGGATACAAGAACGATCCGCTGATTTTAATTGACGGGCTTGAAGTTTCATCGAATGACCTGGCCCGGATAGAACCTGACAATATCGCCAGTTTTTCCATTATGAAAGATGCTACCGCCACTGCTTTGTATGGAGCACGTGGTGCGAACGGTGTGATTCTGGTAACCACCAAAACAGGCAGGAAGGGGAAAGCCAAAATTTCGGTAAGGGTTGAAAATTCTATTTCAGAACCAACCCGCACAAACGAATTTTTGGGGGGCATTGAATACATGGAGTTGTATAACCAGTCGCTGCGAACGCGCGACCCCAATGCTTTACTCTATTATTCAAAAGAGAAGATTGAGGGTACAAGAAATAATCTCGATCCCTACATTTATCCGAATGTGGATTGGTATAGTGAGATGTTTCGCAGGATGGTTTTCAACAGAAGCGCCAATATGAACATTACTGGTGGAGGTGAAATTGCTCAATATTACCTCGCTGTTTCATACGACAATGAGAAAGGATTGTTAAAGGTTGACAACCTCAATAATTTTAACAATAACATCGACATTAACCGTTATAATCTTCGTGCCAATGTCAATATAAACTTAACGAAAACCACGCGGGCGGCGGTAAAGTTTTATTCGCTGTTCGACAGGTACAATGGCCCCGT
>CAYTDH010000050.1:11647-15892 GCA_964436325.1 uncultured Tangfeifania sp. | reverse complement strand
TATCGGTACGTGATGATTCATTTTACCACGAATGGGAAAAAAATGAACAGGGGGGCGATGGACCAATCATTTGGAGAATGAGATGGAAGGGCACAGGATCGTGTTTATGTCATGTCTTGTCGAGGGGCACTAAGTGAGACAAACTGTCTTTTTTAGGAAAACGCTTACGAAATTCCGGCTATCTATTGACAGCGAGTAAAAAATAACATATAATTTAGTAAAAATACACTGTAAAAAAATAGTGGATAGAAACCAACCATCACACAATAGAAAGGAGAATGCAGGCGATTGATTCGTCCTGCAAAGGTGGTTATGAAAAAAATTATGGTCTTGATGCTCGTATTGGTCGGTCTTCTGGTTTCCGGATGTGAGGAACTCGAAGACATTTTAGCGGATCTGGAAGCGGTCAAAGGTGAAATCACAGCCGATTACTCGGATGGTCTTGAGGTTACCGAAGATCTCGATTTCCCGACAGAATCCGAGGATTACCCCGATGTGACGATCGAATGGTCGTCGAGCAACACAGACGTGCTTGCCGACGACGGTACGGTCACACCGGCATTGGACGACACGGAAGTGACGATTACGGTTACGATTTCTCTTGGTGGTCGTGAGATGACGGAATCGTTCGACGTGATCGTCAAGGGCGATTTTGACAGTGAACACCATATGTCCTGGCTGGAATCGTTTGCGAAACCCGAAATCGTTGATGGTGTCATTACGCTTCCGAGTACGGAAAACGAGTTCGGTTATGTTGCCGAGTTCAGCGTGGACAGTGGTCTCGAATCCGTATACGGTGCGATCGTTTTGCCGGCAAGCGCATATGAAGACGGTCTGACATTCACGATCACTTTGACTTCACGAGAAGAGAGCGTGACCTACGAATACGAAATTCTGCCGTCCAATCAACTCGATGACGTCATGAATATTCGTTTTTCGGAAGATCGGATTGCGTGGGATGCCGTGGAAGGAGCGGACACCTATCATGTCCTCGTATTCAAAAATTCAGAGACGATTTTAGATGTCGAAACGGGTGAAGCATCCGTGGAATTCGTCGGTCATGCCGGATATTATGATGTCCACGTCGTAGCCAAGGATTCAACCGAAACGATGAAGGACTCGGGTGAAGCGATGGAAACCATCGCTGTATTGAGTCCCGTCGAAACGATGGTTCTCGAAGCGGAAGATGGCGCGTTAAACGCCAATATGTATCGCGGCAACGAACTTGCCAGCGGGGAAGCGTATGTCGGTGGAATCGACGATGTCGGTCAGGGAGTCATGCTGATGGTTCTTGTTCAGGCGGAAGGCGATTACCTGATGGACATCTGGTATACGACCGGCTATCCACCTTCGGCTCACGAAGTATTCGTCGATGGCGTATCTCAAGGGAAAGTCGAATATACGGAGAATACCGGATGGGGCGATGTCGGTTCGTACAATCCGGCCTCGGTTCAGCTGACGGTCGGCTTGGATATGGGGTATAATGAAATCATCATACAAAAGACCGCCTCGACCGACAACTGGACGGAACTCGACAAGATCGTATTGACTCCGGCGGAAGAACTTTTCTACAATGTCGATGATCTTTCGGTACTCGACCTGCCGGTTTACACGCTGCAGGCGGAATGGGCTCAACTCGTGGGTGGCGGAATCAACATCCGTGCCAATGAACTTGCATCGAACGGTACTTATGTCGGTGGTATCGACAATGTCGGTGATGGCATCATCTTCAGGTTTTTCGCGATCGAAGCGGGAACCTACACCATGACAATCAAGTATACGACCGGTGTGGACAATCCCATGCACGAAGTGTTCGTAGGCGATACGTCCTTCGGTAAAGTCACATATAATCAGAATACCGGTTGGGGCGGCGAAGGACACTATCCGAACGCAGCCGTGACGATTGAGATCGATCTCGTTGTGGGTGAAAATGCGATCAAGGTTTTAAAGACGGGTGAAAACGATCAATGGGTTGAATTGGATCTCGTCATGCTCGAACTCAACCCGACAGAATAGTTGACAGACGACGTGCGGCCCCGGCGTCAACGCCGGGGCTGTGCTCTTATGGAGGAGCCTTATGCAAAATCTGAGTTTTGATTTGAACAACGGTGTGATCGAAGAAGGCATCTTCTCGTTTTCCTGTGAAGTCTTCACATTTGAAAATCTCTACACGGTTGCTGAAGGGAGTTATGTCAGGAATGGTCGGACGTATCGATCATCGTCAATGCGGGTTCACGGTGGACAGACCGAGGCCGAAGGGTCGGTCTCGTTGTCGATTGAAAGACAGATGGATTCATCTTACCGGTTGTCTTTGGATGCGGCTTTGACTAAGACGATCCGATCGGTCAAGTTGAACGTCTCGTTTCCGGCCAATGCCAGAATTCTGTCGTTGATCAACGGAACACACCATGCAATTGATCACGAGGGGTTGCTTCTGCGTTATCCTGAAGGATGGCGTGACGTGACGACACCCTTGATCGTGCTGGAAGCCGATGACGGATTGTTCTATTACTTCCGGAGTATGGACGATCAGGTGAGGGAAAAACGGTTTTACATCGAAAAACGTCGTGACAGTGATCTGATGCACGTGGAACTGATCCATGAGGATCGCGCGACGCGAATGGGCGATTCGGTTTCATGTCCCGCATGGGAAATCGGTGTCGCGAGAGACCTCGAGACCATTTACCGGAAACACGCCGAGATGCTGATCGATCATTACGATCTCGTTCCATTCGAAGAAAGGCATGACGTACCCGATTGGTTCAAAGACATTTCCCTGGTCGTCACCTGTCATATGCAGCATTGGACCGGACACGTCTTCAATACGTATGACGATTGTCTGAATGCCATTGAAAAACTATCCCATTGGATCGATGCGAAACATATCCTCGTCTATTTGCCCGGATGGGAAGGAAGATATTATTTCAAATACGGAGACTATTCTCCGGATGACCGACTCGGTGGTGCGGAAGGTTTGAAACGGATGGTTGATGGACTACACGCACTTGGTGCACGGGTGATGCCGATGTATGGGATCAATCTCGCGAATCCGAGTTCACCGAACTTCGAACAGTGGGGGAAATCGAGCGAGTTCACGTTTCCCTCGGGTGCGCAACTCCATCACGGATCCGTCGATTGGGACGCATCGAGACACTACGATCACTTTACGAACGCGAATCTCAATCCGGCCGCACCGAAGTGGCAGGAACACCTCGTTAGGCAAATCAGGAATCTTTCGAAGACATTCGGTTTCGATGGAGCGTTTTTGGATATCGCCGCCGTCTGGATCAACGATTCGAATCATGATCTGGTTCCGGGGATTTACGACATGGTAGAAAGGATCAGAGAAGGAAATCCCGAGTTTCTCATCGGAGGCGAAGGATGGTATGACGGTCTGACCATGGCGATGCCCTTGTTCCAGTCCGGACATACCGATGGCAAGATGCACTACCATGATGTACCTTATGAAGGGTTCTTCACGCCTTACGCCCGTGAATTCGCACATCTGTCTTTGGGCGATGTATCGAGGGGCAGTACGGGATGTCACGAACTCGGATATAATCCGATTACGGATACGCCTTATCGAAAGGGTATCCTTCCGACGCTTTGTTTGGTCGATCGGACGATCGAAAAGGAAGAAGCGAAAGTCAAGGAGATCGTTGCTCATGCAATTCGGTACAAGAAAGAAATCATTGATGGTGGTACCGACTAGGACGCTCGGTTCGAAAAAGAGAAAAATGGATAACCTGTTCGGCTATCTGTTTATCTCTCCACAACTGATCGGGCTTTTTCTGTTTGTTCTTTTTCCCGTGATCGCGTCGATTTACCTGTGTTTCACGCAATGGAATTTCATTGACTTTCCCGTATGGGTCGGTCTTGACAATTTCAAGACCGTCTTTACCGATCGTGTCTTCTACAAGGCTGTCGGAAATACGGCGATCTATCTTATCCTGACCGTGCCTTTGACCATGTTGGTGTCTTTGACTCTGGCGATCCTGACGAATCGGCCGTCAAAGCTTTTGAAGTTCTATCGGGCCGCTTTCTTCTTGCCGATGGTGACGTCGACGGTGTCGATCGCTCTCGTCTGGTTCTGGATCTATGAACCGACATCCGGTATTTTGAATCAGGCGTTGCGTCTGATTGGAATCAATGAACCTCCGGCGTGGTTGCTCGATACGTTCTGGTCGAAGATCGCGGTCGTCATCATGTCGATCTGGCTCAAGATGGGATATTATTACATCATTT
>CAYTDH010000050.1:2419-11637 GCA_964436325.1 uncultured Tangfeifania sp. | reverse complement strand
TTGATGCGGGTATCAAAAATATACCGAAAGTGCTCTATGAAGCGGCGGAGATCGATGGTGCCTCGTCTTTCCAGAAGATCAGAAGCATCATGCTTCCGCTTTTGTCTCCGGTCATGTTATTCGTATCGATCATGCTTTTTATCGACGTGTTCAATATGTTCAATGAAGTCTATATCATGACCAAGGGTGGGCCGGATTTCTCGACCTATACGCTCGTGATGTACATTTATTTCAGCGCATTCGGCGGACGATTCAATATGGGGCAGGCAGCGGTAGGCAGTATGGTTCTCTTCCTGTTCGTTGGCATTATTACCTTTCTTCAGTTCAAGGTCGCCCGAAAGAGGGTGCACTATGAATAAGTCGATCAAACATTCCGGTATCACGATCATTCTGTTGTTTATTGCGGGTCTGTCGATATTCCCGTTTTTCTGGATGATCCTGACGTCGTTCAAAGTGCCGGAGCAGATTTTCGCTGTCGGCATACCGTTGAGCGAATTGAAGTTCTCACTCGATTCCTATGAACAGGCGATGCTAAGAAGCAACCTTCCCCTGGCATATTTCAATTCCATCAAGATCTCGGGGTTGTTGACGATCGGAACGTTGTTCACGTCGTCGCTTGCCGCATATGCGTTTTCCAAGATTCGATTCAAAGGCAGCAACATCATCTTCGGTCTTTTTATCGCGACCTTGTTGATTCCCGGTCAGGTGACGTTGTTGCCGCTCTATATCGTCTTCTCGACGATCGGATGGACGGATAGTCACTTGCCTTTGATCGTTCCCGGCGTATTGATCAACACTTATGGCGTCTTTCTGTTGCGTCAGTTCATGGTCAGTATTCCCGATGACTTGCTCGAGGCCGCGGAAATGGACGGATGCGGATACTTCGGAAAGTACTTCAGAATCGTTTTACCTCTGTCCAAACCGGCTTTGATCACGCTCGGACTGTTTACGATCATCGGGTCTTGGAACAATTATTTCGGACAGATGATCTATATCGATTCACCGGAGCGGTATACGGTACCGCTCATGATCGCCATGCTCAGGGATACGTATTCCACCGGTGTGAACTGGGGCATGATCATGGCGGCCACGACGATGTCCGTCATACCGATTTCCATCGTCTATCTGTCGGTACAGAAGTACTTCGTACAGGGCATACAGACGACGGGTTTGAAATAGAAATCGCCGAAAGGAGAAATACGAATATGAAAAAGATGATTATGATTTTAATGTTGATCGCGATCGTTTCGGCCGTTCAGGGTTGTCGAAAGGATCGTGAGGATGACGATGATGCGTTCACCGAGGTTCTTTTCGCTCTTAAAAGTTCGGAAAACGAAAATGCCGGGTGGCTCGCCATGATCGATGCCGCCAATGAGGTTCTGTTTACGGAGAGAATCAACATTTCCGTGCAGATCATTGTTGCCGAAACGTGGCCGGATTACTATACGAAGCTGGCATCGAAGATGGCGGATCGAAGCGGACCGACGATCGGTCGGATCGCCGAGTCCTTCATTCCCCAGATGATCCAGATGAATCAGATCGTCGATCTGTCCGATGTTGTCGACGATCTTGACATGGAAAACTATTATGAGAAGGCTTTTGAGGGTGTCATCAATCAGGATGGGACGTATTACGGTCTGCCGACAGGCATCCAGCATATGCTGACCTATTACAACAAAAACCTCTATGATGCCTACAATGACGCACATCCCGAGGATCCGATTCCCTACCCGAGTCGGGATTGGGACGATGCCACGCGTCTGGATGAGATGGACGATATCGCTTTGAAACTATCATCCGGAACGGGTTCGAGACGCGTTTTCGGTCTTTCCGCAGCACCCTATCTCGCGTTTGCCGGCATGTATGCGAAGTCTCTCGGCGGACATAACATTTTCGATGACCAGGGCAATCTTGAAACGGATACGTCGACGTTCAGAGATGTTTATCGCTGGTATGACGGCATGATCCGTGACGATCACTCGTTGCCTCGTCCGAACGATACCATCATCAACAGTTCGTATGACATGTTTTTGCAGCAACGGGTCGTCACGATGATCGATGGTGCCTGGTGGGTTCCTTCCTTCCAAAACATAGAGTCATTCGATATTGGGATTGCCGCAATCCCTTCCGGTCTGGGAGCATCCTATACGACACAATTCGTCGATGCGTTTTTCATGCTCAGAACCGCGCGTGACGTCGACAGCAACAAGAAAGCGCTGAAGGCTCTGATGAGCGAAGAAGCGGCGATCGCTCTGGCATCGACGGGTACGGGTGGTGTTCCGATTCACAGGGGTGCCTCGGATACGTATGCCGAAACGTTGTCACAGTCGTTTTCCGAAGAGGATATCGCGTGTTTCTTCGAAGGTCTCGAGCACACGTTGAGCGTACCCTATACGACATACTATGAAACCGTCGACCAGGCCATCAACCAGAAGATGGATCTTTGGTTGACCGGACAGATGTCCGCCGATGATTTCGTGTCTTTCATTCATTCCGAAATGCAGAAAGGCATGGGGTACTGATATGGTACGTAAAACGGTGTTTGTCGTTATGGTAACACTTTCTTTGATGGTGCTCGTTTTGGGGAGCGGATGCCGAAAAAAAGAACAGGAAGAACCGATTGTCATTCCCTGGGAAGACGCGATTGTCACGGAAATGAGAACCATCAGCAAGGAAACCTATTACAATAAGACGCTCGGTGGACTGATCGGTCAGTTCGTGGGATTTCTTTCCGGCTATGAGTTTACCGCGGAAAGAGTGGCTTTGCCCGATCACTGGTATGAATTTCTGAATGGGCCTTATGCCGGGAATTACACGTATCATCAACCCGGATACGGATATGAGGAATCCTACGATCGTCTCAGATTCAATGATGAGAGCGGTCTTTGGGAAGTGTGGAGCGACGATGACTATCACATCGATATTTTCAATCAGAAAATACTGGATGACAGTCTGCCCCTCTTTTCTTCCGAATCGATCCTTCATGCCTGGCGGGCGCACCAGGTCGGAGACTGGGGCGGCGGAATGGACGCCATGAACATCATGAACAATACCAGGCTCCTCCCGCCTTTTACGGGACGTCCCGAGCACGGGAACCGATTCGGGTGGTGCACCGAAGCCTATATCGAGAATGAAACGCTCGGTATGAACGCTCCGGGGATGCCGCTATTGGCATTGGAACTCGTGGATCGTTTCGGAGCCGTTACCGGATATTTCGATTCTTTGATCTGGGCGAAGTTTTACGGAACGCTCTATTCACTCGCTTATTTCGAGGATGATATCGATGTTCTGCTCGAACACGCCGCGCACGCGTTGCCGAATGGAAGCTGGCCGAGACGGATGTATGACATCGCTTCGGATCTTCATCAGGAATATCCGAATGACTGGAGAAGTGCCGCGATCGAACTCGAGAAATCGTATCGGTATGTCATGGGAATCGACAATCTTCAGACCGCTCCCGATGTCAACGGCGGATTCGCCATTCTGAGTTGGCTTTATGGCGATGGCGACTATATGGAATCGGTCAAGATCTCATCCTTGATCGGCTATGACGGCGACTGCACGGCAGCGATCGTTGCCGGACTCCTCGGCGTCATGCACGGGCTTGATCCCGAAGCGCCGGAATACGAGGATATCAACACCTACATCTATCAGGATGGCGAGGGGGTCTATGTCAACGATCTCGTGACCGGGTTTCCGCCGCGAATCAACCGGGATTATCCCGTGAGGCAGAAGATTACCGATATCGTATCACTCTATCAAAGCAATTTCGAACAACTGCTTCTTGAAGAGGGCGGTTCGATCGACGGCGAAACATATACGATTCCGACGACGAATTTGCCGGGAAGTCGTTCGATTACCAAGGCGAACTATGATTTCGAAGAAGGCGATCTCAGCAACTGGGTTACGCAGTCGAGTACCAACGATAAGAATATCGTTCGAATGAACAACAGTCAGGGAAACGTCCACTCCGGCGATTATTCCGCCCAGCTCTATAGCAGTGACGTGGATGGAATCAATCGACTCTATCAGGTGTTCAAGGGTCTCGAACCGGGTGAATACTATCGTGTCAAAGCAAGCCTCAAGACGTCACTTGGTATTGAAGGAAGGCTGTTCGCCTCGAGTTCGGAAGGTGAAACCTACGTATCGGTCTACGATGAGACCAAGTTCGTTGAACGCGACCTGGTGTTCCAGGCCACATCCGTTACGATGCATGTCGGAGTTCAAACCGGTTCCAATACACCCGTCGGGAAGTTTATCGTGATCGACGACATGGTCGTCGAAAAGGTTTCGAACAATCACGTGACATCGATTGAACTCGATCGATCCGGTGAAGTGTCCGACGACTTGACCTTCGAGATCCCGACGAATCCGGAAAGAGAAGTCATTTTACGCATTCGCTATGTCAATCATGACGATCGGAAAATACTTTTTTCCATTTATCGAAACGATGCATGGGTCGGGAACGCCTATTTCAACAAGACCGGTCCAGACAACGATCGTCATGTTACTGTGATCGAGATCCCGTATCGTCCCCATGGCGATAACGAAGCGGTCCGACTCGAGTTTGCCGGTCAGACGCTCTCCGTTCTGTCGATCGATCTCGTCGAGACCGAATCATATCAATTCAGGTAGGTGATCAGATGAGAAAACGAATCCTTTACACGAT
This sequence comes from uncultured Tangfeifania sp., assembly GCA_964436325.1. Taxonomy (GTDB): domain Bacteria; phylum Bacteroidota; class Bacteroidia; order Bacteroidales; family Prolixibacteraceae; genus Tangfeifania. Next base: position 6,968 of record CAYTDH010000050.1, on the reverse strand, counting down.
CTTCATCATGGTAATGCTATTCGTTCCGTTTTTTGTCGCACACGCGGAAGAAGAGACATTCAGTTACCGTTTCGAGGCCGAGGATCATGCCGTTGGACTGGCTCAGGTCCGCAGCAACCCACTGGCGAGCAATGAAGCCTATGTCGGCGGAATCGATCGGTTCAATGACGGAATCGTCATCAACGCTCGGATTGAACACGGTGGTCCCTATCTGTTGACGGTCGCCTACACGGCCGAGTTCACCGGAGATCATCCCAGTCACGAACTTAAAATCAATTCCGTATCCAAGGGTGTCGTCGACTACGAGGAAAGCACGGGGTGGGGAGCGACGGGTTTCTATGAACCCGCTTTCGCTTCGAAAGAAGTCACGCTCGTCCCCGGGTTGAACAGCATCGCCCTTCTCAAGACGAGTATCGCGAACAAGTGGGCGGAGATCGACTATATAACGCTCGATTCCATACCGGACGAGACGTATGTCGAGAATGAGCCCGAAGAAATCGTGCCCGGCATCTACGGTGTGGAAGACCGTTTGTCCAATGGGGCATCCTATGCCTATTTCGACGGTCATGAGGGCGTGTTCGCCGCCTTTACCGGTACGGGCGATCGAATGAGTCTGACCTATGACGCGAGTGAATCCGGGAACTACGAGATGACGATCGACTACTATAATCCGTCATCGTCTTCGAGTTCGCTCGAGGTTCTGGTCGAAGGCGTTTCGAAAGGGCGTGTGCTCTTCTTCGATACGAAGACGGCTTCGACCACATCAATTGTGATCGGGCTCACCGAAGGCGAACAGGTTATTGACCTACAAAAGTCACTCGCAGCCGATAAGGATACGTTCATCCGGTTTATCACCTTCGAACCAACGACCGATCCGGAAAACGGAAGTAGTGAAATACCGATTCCGACATTCGGGTTTGCCGGAGAAGAGAGTCTCAGAATCGAAGTCGAGGATGCCCAGTTGACGGGATCTCAGACGAAAATCCACTTGAATCCGCTGGCCGGGAACGGGGCATACGTCGGCTCGCTCGATACGTCTGGATGCGGGATCGAATTCGATCTGACCGTACCGAAGACGGCGACCTACACCATGTTGATCCACTATACCATGGGTCCGGAAAGCGAAGTCGCTTCCCATAACGTTCAGGTCGACGGACGTTTTGTCGGCATGTTCATGTATGATGAGATTACCGGTTGGGGTGAAGCGGGATGGTATGAACCGGCCATGACCGGAACGGCTTTGAACCTTGAAGAAGGCAGACGGAACATCAAAATCCAGAAGACCGCTCTAAACGGTGGATACGCCGAACTCGACTATATCGTCATCTACGACCATTTCATCGGTGAAGTGCCTCCCATTGAGGGAACCCGCTATGAAGCGGAAGACCAGACGTTGCTTTCGGGGTTTGAGACGATCGTCACCGATTACCTTTCCTCAGGATACGGACACGTGACCGGATTCGGTGTCGAAGGCGACGGATTGACGTTTAACATCAATGTCGATCGGGCGGGCAGTTATGACCTGTCTTTCCATTATGTGAACGGACAGGACGATCAAGGGTCTTACGACCTCCTGTTGAATGAAACGCAAATCGGTGGTATGATGTTTGATGGAGAGGGTATGATCGAGGGATATCCGACATACCGGAATCAGGTCGTGACCGTAAGGCTTCCCGAAGGGGAAAGCACGATTACGCTACGATTCGTCGAAGGCGATTCTTTATCACTTGATTTCATGGATCTTGCCGTTTCGGATCAAAAGCCCATCAACCCCACCTTTTTCGCCGCGAATCTGACTGTGATCGTGATTCTGACGATCGTGATCATCGGTGGTCCGGCCGCATTCTTTTTGTTGAAACATACCAGGAAAGTCGGTAAAACGTGACATGGCAACGATCAGTGATATCGCCAAGAAATGCAAGGTATCGAATACGACGGTTTCCCGAGTCCTCAACTACGACTCGTCTTTGATGATTGCCGAGGACAAGAGACGTCTGATTTTGGAAACTGCCGAAGAGATGAGTTATGTCACGCCGCGTCGTCGCCGAAAGAACAACGGATTGAACGGATCGCCTTTGAAACTCGCTCTCGTGCACTGGTATACGACTTCGAAAGAACTCGAGGATACCTATTATCTCGCGATAAGGCACGGGATTGAGAAAGAAGCGACTTTGCAGCAGATCGAACTCGTCGAGATTTTCAAGAACGAACAGGAACGCTTCGACCTCGACATCATCAACGGGTGTCCGGGGATCATCGCTTTAGGCAAGTTTTCCAAGGATGAGGTCAAACAGCTTGCCACGCTCAAGAAACACGTCGTGTTCATCGGTTCGAGTCCGGATGACAAGCTTTTCGATTCCGTCGTCATCGACGCTTACCGGGCGGTAAGAGACGTTGTCAACTACTGCATGGATGGTGGTCACCGAGAGATCGGTTACATCGGTGGAATCGAACTCGTGGGTCCCGACAAGGAACAGGCGGAAGAGTATAGAGAACGCTATTTCCGGGAAATACTGACGGACAGAGATCTCTATCAGTCAAAGTACTTTTACGTCGACGAAATGTCGATCGACAGCGGTTATTCGATGGCGAAGAAAGCGTTGTCGTCGGATGACTTGCCGACGGTCTTCTTTATCGCTTCGGATGCGATGGCAGTAGGCGCATTGAAAGCATTCTATGAATCTGGAATCAAGGTTCCCAATGACGTGTCGATTATCAGTTTCAATGACATCGCGATTTCGAATTTCACGATACCGCCGCTCACGACCGTAAAGATCGAAAAGGAATTCATGGGTGAGACCGCGGTCCATCTCATGCTCGAACGGATCAAGGAGAATCGTCTGATCAGCAAGAAAGTCATGATTCCGACGGAAATCATTCGGCGTGCGAGCTTCAAAAAAATAACGAAAGCTTCATAGAAGCAGATTTAGAAGGTCAAATATGCGTGATGCTCGAGACGATTTCTCGATTTTTCACTCATAAAAAACTCGTGAATCGTTCTTTTCTCGACACAAAGTGCACGATACGAAACCATAGGTTGCATAGTGTGAACTCACGTATGTACATATTACCAAACGGGCTATAATTGAAGATATGGATGAACTACCGGATACATGTTTGAAAATAGGGGATATCATGCAGCAACAAACCATCGGTGAAAAGATTCGAGCCATAAGAGTACGATCGCAGACCAAGCAAAGGGAACTCGCAAAGCACCTTTCGGTAACCAACAGCACCGTTTCCAATTGGGAAAACGGAAGACGGCTTCCTTCGATCGAGGAATTGCAGCGGATAGCCGTTTTTTTCGGCATTTCTCTGGACGTTTTTTCTTCGGAGGGAGCGATCGACTCGGAGTATGTGACAAGACCGAATTCTGAGAGTACGCTAATCAGAAGCGATTTATTAACCGTGACCCTTCGCGTGCATACGTTTCCGTCATGGCTTGTCATCGTGGCGATATCTCTGGTCATCGGTATGTTTTCATTGATTACTTCCGATCTGACGTCCATGTTTCTCTATTACCTTGCCGTCTACCTGTTGCTTGCCACAGCGATCATCCGGTTCTATCAGTACGTCGTTTTCCGAAACAGAAGCACGAAGGTGTTTCTATGCCCGACAGAAGAGCCATCCTTGTTTTTACCGGAAAACAAAACAGGACACGTGAAAGCGAAACGACTGATTCTTTTCATCCTGTTTCCGATCGAAACGCTTTTGGCTGTAGTGGCCTTTATCTTCTTCTTCCTTTCCAATGAATCATCCGGATCACTTCCGATTGAGCTTTCGATGATGGTCTTCGCATTCATATCGTTTTACGTACATTTCCATCGTTTCAAGCGCTATATCTGTTATAGTCCGTTCAAAAGCATGGTCAGCTTAAGGAAAGACGAGAAAAACCGCATGATCACCCCCTATCTCTATCCGGTGATCGTGTCGGTTATGCTGTTCGTCCTGATGATCACGCAAGATGCGTTCGACCTGTTCTGGCTGCCGGAACTGCATACGATTCATATTCTTGTCATCGTGTCCGGGTTGATGTTGTCTTCGATGACCGCCTATCTTTCCGTTGATTCGATTCTTGCCCGCAAACTCGGTGATCAGGACGATGATGGGAACCTCGTCATCTGTGAGGAAACGATTTTGCCGGGAGACGCATCATGAAAAAGACCGTACTTTCACATGTCCGTCAAAATCTTTGGATTGGGCTTTTACTCGTGATGGCCGCGTTTTTGACAGCGTACACGATGGACCGGTACCAGACGTCCCGAAACATGACTGAAGACCATGTTCATGCCGAACGGATGAACCTGATCCTGAGTGACTATTTCGATAGCGTCGGTTTTGTTGAACTAAGCGCCCCGGAGATTCGATCGCTTGTCAATCGGTATTATGTTTTCGACTTTGTTCCCCGAGATCGAAACATGTCCTATTGGTATGCCATCGAGGAGAAACGCATCATCGTTTCCAAGACGTATGAAGACCTGTCAGTCGATGATTTCGATACGATGTCAAGCGGTAATCAACTCGAAGAGGTCATTCGGGGTTACCTCCT
>CAYTDH010000050.1:0-2409 GCA_964436325.1 uncultured Tangfeifania sp. | reverse complement strand
GGATAGGGGTGGATCGGTTGTTGCCGAAACCATCCATTCTGTTCGAAATCTCACCGATGAAAAGGTCTTGACAGACAACCAGACAGGAGCGATACCGATTCTAAGCGAAATCGGATTGGGCGACCACATCGAACGCTTCACGCTCGATCGGTCGGTTTATGTCAATGATGTATATCGACTTACCGGTATCCAAAGTCCGATTGATCGGACGAAGATCATTTTCAGTGACGACCTTGAAGTGATTCATCATGACGTTTTTTCCGGTATCGAACGTTTTCTCCCTTCGAGTATCCGGATTCCCTTGTCGGTTGTCTTGATTGAAGCGGATGCCTTTTTCGGTCTGGATCCCTTTCTGGAAGTCATTCATGACGAACCGTCGAATCTGATGATCGAAGAGCACGCCTTTCATCCGGATGATGATGCGAATGCCCGATTTCATGAACTCGAAGGTGTTCTCGTGTTTCAAAGACTGGAAATCGACATCGATTTCCTCATTCCGACAATCCGTCACTATCAGGACGAAGCGATGGATCTCTATCTCGGGAAAACCGTGGAAGACCATGAACGTGTTTACGCATACGATGTCACGGATGAACTGATCGGTTCCTATGACAAGGACAACTTCTATGATTCGGCCGGCTCGATTGTTACTTCCGGTGACGACTATGAACGACTCGTCTATCTGAGTGCGTTGTTTCATTCGAGTCGGTATTATGTCATTGAGTACCGGCAAAACCTTAAAATTCGTGTAATCGGCGATACCGAAGAAGAGAGAGTTGAGATCTCGAGCTTTACAACGACATTTCATCTCGTGGATAATCGAACCATTATCGAAGCCAAGGGATTCGATGAAGAGGGAGCGTATGTCGCACGAGGGACGAGAGTGATTGAATACGAAGCTTTCGATCGTGATGACTACGGTAAGCCTTCCAATCCCGTTTTTCCATAATCCGAGGTGTTCTTTTATGACGTGAACCCATGGTTTGCATGGTGTCCACTCTGGTTGCGTTGTGTGAACAGCGCTTTTTTTTGTATGCAAACAAATATATAATAAGTCCGAAATGGGAACGAAACAGATTGGTTTACAGTCAGATTCGGTGTGTGTTGTTCAAATGGGGGGCAATTTTGTTTCGGACCGTTTAAACCATATTTCGAAAGGGGATTTTTGTTTTATGAAAGGGACTGGCGTTTTTCACGTAAGTAAAAAAGGATTTACACTTGTGGAGTTAATCGTGGTCATCGCGATCGTTGCTATTCTTTCCGCCGTATCGATTGTCGGTTTCACTCGATATATCGACCAGGCACGTTTCAGCAACGATACGCAGGTTGCTGCAAACATGACGAGAGTTCTGAATTCCGATCAGGTAGGTCTGACCGAGGACTTGAACGCTCATCAGGTCAGAACCATTCTTGAAGGTTACATACCGGATGTGAATTTCACACCGGAAGCAAGCGATACGGGATTTTTCTATCTTCAATCGAGTCAAAGAATCGTAGCGGCCAAGTACGCCGATGCCGGCGAACTCGATGTCGAACTCGAAGTACGGAGAACGATGCTTCTGTCGGATGTTCCGTTTCAACTCGACGGTTCGGATCCCGGTGATACGCCGGAAGAACTTTTCGGTGAAGGACTTCATCTGATGACGACGGAAGGATCGATCGTCGCCGAGGTGGTTCATGTGCTGAGCAGCCTGATTCCGTTATCAAACGATATCGCTACGGATTTCGCGAAACTCGAAACAGACTTAAGTGAGAGAGGATGGGTTCTCGGTTGGCTTTCGAGTTATGACCCGGAACCACTTCTTGAGTCTCTTCTGAATACATTCGATCCTGTGACGACACTTTATGTCAACAACTCGAATTGGGTTACGGAAGCAAATAACGGAGAAGACATCGAAAGAATCGTCTTCGCATCCGGCATAACGAATATTCCGACATATGATCTGGGAATGGTGACCTCACTGACGGAAGTTTCTCTTCCCGGAACGGTCAGAACGATCGAGTCGGGTGGATTGAGTGACGATTTGTCCGATGATTTGACAACGATTCATGTCCCGAGCGGAAGTTCGATCAGAGTCTTCGATGGAGCGTTTGCAGAAGGACTCGTGAGCGTCGAAGTCGAAACGATTACGAATCAGGATCTCGTCGATTACAGCACGGACATCAAAATTACGCGTCATGACGGGAAAGTTCAGTATGACCTTACGGATCTGCCGATCAGAGCGGATGTCGTCGGTTACAATGTCGTGATTCGCGGGAACGTCTATGAGATCAGCATTTATACTTCGGAAGGTCTTGTCGGATTTGCAAGAACGTCACCGAAAGCTTATGTCATTACGTATTTCGCGAACAATGGAGCCGATTACGAATACTTCGCAACCGAAACGGTCTATGACAACAGTCTGGTGT
>CAYTDH010000049.1:0-16083 GCA_964436325.1 uncultured Tangfeifania sp. | reverse complement strand
AGGAACCGGCTTTTTCCTTTTTAGTTTATGGAAATCGTCCAAAAATATTATTTCAATTTTTTATGTTAGAGGAACCATTTTCCCTGTACTGTTTATATTATTTTATTCAATCAGTTACAGTGTTTTTTCAATTTTTGTGATGTGCATATGGCTTCTTTATCTTTCGAACAACAAAAAATCAGAAGTTTTAAGAAAGATTGAATTTTACAAATATGCACAAAACAGGTTAAAAGATTAGTATTCTATGTAAAATCTTCTTACAATAGAAGGTGTTTTTTGCATTACTACGGAGTTTGTTTAAAAAAGCTGCTTTTAATATTGTTGATGCCTTTTTTGGATTTGCAAATGTGGTGTTTGCATCCCAAATTGCATATCAAAAGTGGCATTCAGGGTTGCTAATTCAATTAAAACTTGTAAAAGGCCATCCTCAGAAGGTTAAATAACAATCGCTTCAACAATCAAAAAAAAAATTTAAACTGAGTTTATTAAAAGATAATCTTGAAGCGCAGGTTTTAGAAAGTTTATACAACGTATGAAAGGTCAGGGGTAAAACTATACAGAGATGCACCAAATAATAAAACAAATTTCAGCCATATTTAAGTCAAAACCACGCGCCAGGCAGGTAATTGGGTTGTTCTCGGTAAATATCATAGGAATTCCGGTTGGTATTATTACAAGTATTGTTATTACCAACTATCTTGGAGCAAAATTGTATGGCGATTATAAATTCATTCACAGCATTTTCACATTTGCGATCATCATCTTTACGTTTGGTTTTTTTCAGGCCGGGAACCGGGCACTGGTATTAAATACCGACAAACAAAAGGCAAAAGAATATTATGGAGCGGAATTAGTCATACTGCTTGGGATTTTTTTGGTCATGTCCGCTTTTCTAGTCCCCTATGCCCTTCTCGACAAAAACCTGCAGGAAAAACAACTCAGCAACTTTTTGCTTTTTGTCATTCCATTTGGATGGGTGTTTTTATTGACACGTTATTTTGAAACATTATTTCAGGCTGACAACCGCATAAAATCACTGGCTCAAATAAGATTATATCCAAAAATCGGGTTTTTAGTTACGGCTGCATTCATTTATTTTATTTTTTCAAATACACAAATAAATAAACTGGTTGTTATCTGGACTTTTTATTTGACAACACAAGCCTTTGTTTATTGGTATATTTTGTTTAAAGTCCGGGTTTCCTTCAAAAAAATAAAATTACGATTACAGGAACTATGGTTTTACAATAGGTCTTACGGCTTTAATGTTTATTTGGGGAGTTTATTTGCACTTGGTTTTGCAGCCCTGTCCGAGATACTCATTGGTTATTATGGCATTGATAACTCAGGGGTGGGTTTTTATACATTAGCTTTAACCTTTACTATGCCTCTTTCATTTATCCCCAATACCATAGCTACTACACATTACAAAGATTTTTCAGTTGCAAAAAAAATTCCCATGAGATTGCTTCTTTTAACCACAGGTTTAAGCCTGATTGCACTTGTTGGCCTGTGGCTGCTTATTGGACCGTTTGTTCGGTTTTTTTATGGGGCAGATTTTGAAAGCGTAATTGGATTAAGTTTTATTGTGAGCATTGGTGCTACTGCCCATGGATTTGCCGATTTCTTCAACCGGTTCCTGGGAGCTCACGGTGAGGGTAAGGCACTTAGAAACAGTGCCTTTTTGGTTGGCTGCACTATTATGCTGTTTAATCTGCTACTTATTCCCAAATATGGAGAAACGGGTGCTGCTTATGCAAAATTAATATCTGGCATGGTATATTTAGGAATAATCTTTTGGTACTATAAAAAAATGGAAAAAAAATGACAAAATCAGTAATGGGAAAAAAGTTATTAATTACAAGTGGAACCGGTTCAACGCCCCATATCATTTATTCTTCTTCCGCTCAGGAAGGAAAAAACACCCCATACGGCCAATCAAAAAAAGAAGGCCGGGAATTAGTTGAAAATTGGGCTCAAAAGAACAATGCCCGATTTAGCGGATTAATTATTCCAAATGTTTATATGGCGAGTTCCATGTGTTACCATTAAAATAAACAATTATAAACACATGAATATTTTAGTCATACGGGAAACCAACACCTTTTTTACTTCAAGTGCTTCAAATAACAGGTTCTTGTCATTAGCCAAAGGACTGGTTGATAATGGATGCAATTTGGACTTAATGTTTCTAAGAGCCTTTTCTAACAATAAAGAAAAAGTAACTTACAAGAACTCAGGAAATATTGATGGAATTAACTATTTTTACCTGACTCCATTCTATTTGCCAAACATCTTAGTCCGAAAATTTTTCAACAATTATATTTTTACTAAACACCTGTATAATTTAAGAAAAATAGAGTCAATAATGGAGCAAAAACAATATGACTATATATGGCTGCACGGAGGAAAAAATATCATCAAAATAGCTTTAAGGTTGAAAAAGGTTGAAAAAGGCATCAAATTTATTCACGAGCAAAGTGAATTTCCCTGGTTTTCAGGGCTCTCCCAAAACAAAAAGGTTCAAGAACTTTATTTATACCATTTCTTGCCAACCATTGATGTTTTTTCAATTATGACAACTACATTGATTCAATTTTATGAAAAGTATGCAGGTCAAAATACAAAAATCATTCATCTTCCGATGACAGTAGATTTTGAAAGATTTCAACCGGATTCATTGGGTTTTGCTTTAAAAAAACCATATATCGGATACTGTGGAACAATGAGCAATAAAAAGGATGGCGTCCATATTCTGATACAATCCTTCATTAAAATAATGGATTCTTACCCTGATTTGCAGTTATACCTTGCTGGACCGCTTAATCCGGAAAATGATTACCTGATGCAAAAAAATATAATTTCAGAAAACAAAGCTGACAAAAGGATCAAATATATTGGATTGCTCTCAAAAGAAGAAATCCCCGGCTTTTTAAAAAATGCTAATTTGCTTGCCCTGGCCCGGCCAAAATCAAAACAGGCCGAAGGGGGGTTTCCAACAAAACTTGGAGAATACCTTGCAACGGGGAATCCGGTTTGTGTCACAAACGTCGGAGAAATTTGTAACTATCTGACAAACAATGAATCAGCCTATATAGCCGAACCCGATTCTGTTGATTCATTTTACAATATATTACGAAAGGCATTGAAAGATGAAAATGCAAATGAAATTGGACTGGCTGGCAGAAAGGTAGCTATGGAAAATTTCAACAAAAACATTCAGGCAAAAAAGTTATTTGACTTTTTAACAGACAACAATTAAAAATATCATATTAAAAACACGAATCAAATAAAAAATTCAGGCTTTTCCCTTTTAATCAATGGACCTATTTAAAATCCCTCGAATCTTAAATCCATAACTATAGTTTGAAATAGAATTATTTTTTTGTGAAATCTTTTTACTATCAAAAAAGGTTAATATTAATATCAAAATTTGCAATTCATAAAAAATGAAAATAGCTATTCATCACAAAAATTTGAGTTTCAGCAGAATCTGGATTCAATATTGCAAGGAGAATGATATATCCTATAAAATTGTAAACTGTTATGATTCGGATATTATAGCTCAACTTGAAGATTGTCAAGCCTTAATGTGGCATTGGGATTTAAATGACTATAAAGCAGAATTATTTGTACGCCAACTCACCTACTCCTTTGAAAAAAAAGGAATAAAGGTTTTCCCGGATATCCGAACATGTTGGCATTATGAAGATAAAGTTGGTCAAAAATATCTTCTGGAAGCTTTGGATGCTCCTCATATGCAATCCTTTGTTTCTTATTCAAAATCGGAAGCCCTGAGATGGATTGAAACCACCTCATTTCCCAAAGTTTTTAAATTACGAACGGGCGCTGCATCATCAAATGTAATCCTGGTTAAAAACAAACAAAAAGGGGAAAGCCTCATAAAACGGGCGTTTGGGAAAGGTTTTCAAAAAGTTAGCCCGGTTAGAAGATTAAAATCTAGACTTTATACCCTTAAACTTGAAAAAAATCTGAAATCTGCGTTATCATTTTTGGGAGGTGTCGGACGAATATTCATTCCATCGAAGATTGAAAAAAATTCCAACCTTGAAAAAGGATACGTCTATTTTCAGGATTTTGCACCAAACAATCAATTTGATATCCGGCTTATAGTTATCGGAGAAAAATGCTTTGGAATGATAAGATATGTCAGAAAAGGAGATTTTCGCGCTTCCGGTAGTGGATTAAATAGCTATAACCATCATTTAATAAGCACAGATTGTGTAACCACTGCCTTTGAAACAGCAAAAAAAATAAAATCTCAGTCAATCGCTTTTGACTTCATCAAAAATGAGAATGACTACAAAATAATTGAAATGAGTTATGCATTTGTTTCAGAAAGATTCCCGGGTTACTGGGATTCAGAATGCGTTTGGCATGAGGGTGAAATTTGTCCTCAACGGACTATGATTGATGATTTTTTAAAGTCATTTTAAATAGTGTTTTTTTGAAATAATTTAACCCTATGAAGGGACTATAGACAAACTCCAAAATTATATTAAAATTAAAATCCAATCTATCATGAAAATTGCGATTCACAAAAAAACAGGAAGTTTCAGCGATCGCTGGATTCCGTATTGTATAGAAAATGATATTCCGTATAAAATTGTAAACTGTTTTGATTCCGACATCATTTCACAGTTGAGCGATTGCGACGGCTTAATGTGGCACTGGGACCTAAATGATTACAAAGCGGCGCTTTTTATCCGGCAGTTAACACATTCTCTTGAGTTGATGGGCAAAAAGGTTTTCCCGGATATCAATACCGGATGGCATTATGAAGATAAGCTCGGACAAAAATATCTGCTGGAAGCCATAAATGCGCCCTTAATACCATCCTATGCTTTCTATTCAAAAAAAGACGCGTTAAATTGGATAAATGAAACAACCTTCCCAAAGGTTTTCAAGCTTCGCACCGGTGCAAGTTCTGCCAATGTAAAATTGGTTAAAAACAAACGGCAGGCAAGGCGCCTGGCAAGAAAAGCTTTTGGAAAGGGATTCCCGAGAGTTAATACATTGATACAGCTTCAAGAAAGATTTTATAAATTAAGGCGTAATAAAGACTGGCCTGCTTTAAAATTGTTTTTCGGTGGAATTGCAAGACTTTTCCTCCCAACAGAATTGCAAAAGTTTGCACCAAGGGAAAAGGGTTATTTTTTCTCTCAGGATTTCCTTCCAAACAATAAATTTGATACCCGGCTGGTAGTTGTTGGCGATCGTTGTTACGGTTACAGGCGATTTACCAGAACAAAGGACTTTCGTGCTTCGGGAAGTGGAAATTATTCTTTTGACCCGGATTCAATTGATAAAAATCTGATAAAAATTGCTTTCGATGTTACAGATACATTGAGCGCACAATCGCTGGCTTTTGATATTATTTATGATGAAGATGCTCCGAAAATTGCAGAAATAAGTTATTGCTTTTGCATGGGGCATAATTCAATTGATGAATGCCCCGGAAATTGGGATCGCGATTTGAAATGGCACCAGGAAGAACACAAGCCTCAAAAATATATGATTGAAAATTTTATAAAATCTTTAAAATCCGATGAGGGATAAAAAATTAACTGTTTTGGTTGCCAGTTTGGGGCATGGTGGCGCAGAAAAGGTATGTCTGACATTGTGTAACGAATTGATAAAAAGATCTTATGAAATTGAAGTCTGGGTTGTTGTCAAAGAAAATACTTCATTAATTCCATTTTTTAATAAACAAATTGAGGTATTAGAACTTAATAAAAAGAACACAAGAAGCAGCTTTTTCACTTTAATAAAGCTCTTTATTGTGAGAAGACCGGGAAAATTACTGATATTTCATATTGAACTTGCATTAATTGCAATCGTTATAAAAAAGATGTTCTTTTTTAAAACATCAATATATGTCAGAAGTATCAATACGCTAACCCATTCGATTAAAAATTTAAAAAAATCATTTCGAAGTTATATGATGTTGAAATTAATAAAACTGATTTTGCCCTATTCCAATAAGATTATTGCCCAATCAACAGGGATGCAGCAAGATCTGAAAATTATTTTCAATAATAAAGAATCTAAGATTACAACTATCTTTAATCCCTCCTTTCATATTCAAGGCAAAATGAATTCATTGAAATTAAAACATTTGGAAAACGATTTTTTATTTGTTGGAAGTTTCAAACCACAGAAGGGATTAATTAATCTTATCCGTTCATTTAAGATGGCTTACGAAAAAAACAAAAACATCCGTTTAACATTAGTAGGAGATGGGGAAGAAAAGAAAAAGCTAATGAAAGAAGTTCAACAACTCGGACTAAATTCGTGTGTTACATTCGAGGGATATCGGGAAAACACCTTACCCTATTTTAAAAGGGCAAAAGCTACTCTTCTGACATCCTTTTTCGAAGGGTTTCCTAATGTGCTTGTTGAATCTATTGCAGCAGGAACTCCTGTGATTGCATTTAATCTGCCCAGTGGACCTGACGACATTATTGTGCCGGGAATCAATGGGACCTTAGTGGACCATTTAAACCTGGAAGGATTTTCAAAAGCAATTTTAGATGTTGCAAACGGCGAAGTTCAATTTAGCAAAGAAAAGGTGATAGAAACTTCTAAAAGATTTGCATTGGACAAAATTGTATCCCAGTATGAAAAAGTTCTTTTAGAAAATTAAAAATTTATTTATGGGCTCCAAAATTCTGGTGATTGGTCCTGGGAAAAAAACCGAAGGGGGAATTACCTCTGTAATAAAAGAATATTCTCACTCCAAAATATGGAGAAAGTATAATTGCAAATGGATTGAAACATATAACAATAAAAATAATTTCTTAAAAATCACTTTCTTTTTTAACGGATTCGTTCAATTTCTGATGTATTTGCCCTTCTCCAAAATCATACACATCCATTTCAGTTGGAAGACAAGCGTGTTACGAAAAACACCTTTCCTGTTTTTTTCCAAAATCCTGGGGAAGAAAGTAATCATCCACTTGCATTCAGGAGCTGAACAAATAATCCAATCGGATGTAAAAAAGTTATATCAGTATTTCTTTAACAAGGCCGATATAACCATACTTCTTGCAAATACGATAAAGGATCAGCTATCCCAGGAATTCAGTTTCAAAAAGACAGTTGTTGTCTATAATCCTTGTAATAGAAGACCCTCGCCAAATAGAAATCAAAAAATGAAAAATATTTTATTTGCAGGCCACATCAATGACAAAAAAGGAATATTTGATTTGATTTCGGCCTTTAGTAAAATTTCCCCCAAACACCCATCCTGGAAATTGCAAATTGCCGGTAGCGGTGACATACAAAAATTAAATAAAGTATTAGATAATTTAAAAATTAGAGCGCAAACCGATTATCTGGGATGGATAAAAAACCAGAAAAAAATTGAAGCCTTTGAAACGGCATCCATTTTTTGCCTTCCTAGTTATACCGAAGGTTTTCCTATGGCTGTACTGGAGGCTTGGGCTTTCGGATTGCCTGTTGTTACTACACCTGTAGGAGGGTTGCAAGATATAATCCAACACCGAAAAAATGCACTCGTTTTTGAGCCGGGAGATATTAAAGGATTGGCAAACAGTTTGGAGGAATTAATTAAATCTGAGAAACTGAGAAAGAGTCTAGGTAAGGAATCAGTTCAGCTTGTCCAAGAACATTTCCATATTGATTCAATTGCCAATGAGATTGACGAGTTATATCAAAAGATATTGATGTGATATCCATATTTGCCTAATTACCATGACATGTTGAACTTAGCAAATCTTTCTTTTACCCTTAATACCTTTCACTATAAATCAAATTTTTGAATAATCCTTGAACTATTGCCCAGTAAATAACTGGGGGAACCTATTTATACAGAATAAATTTCCAGTTAATCATTTAGGAAGAATAAATATGAATATGTTGAATAATTTAATAAAGAAGTTTTTAAAAATGAACCGGCTATATACAATTTGCGGGATTATTTTTATTATCACTCAAACGTCATGCATGAATACCAAACAAATAACAATGTTCCGGGACACAAAAAAGGAAATGAGTTTGACCGGAGTTCCCAAAAAAGCGCCAGTATATATCATTAAACCTTTTGATAATTTATACCTGAGCATTAAAACGCTAGACCCCGAAGTTAATCAGATTTACAATCCTAGCCCTGAAGGATTAGGGTTTGCAGGAAGTACTTCCATGCAATATGGTGATCGCACAAGTCAGTATATAAACGGTTATATGGTGAATTCGAACGGAAACATCGAATTGCCAATCATAGGACAGATAATGGTTTCAGGATTGAGCATCGCAGATGCTGAAAAAATTGTAAAAGAAAAAGCCGAAAAAATCCTTAAAGAACCGAATGTAAAAGTTAGAATTTTAAATTTTAAAGTAAAAGTTCTTGGCGAAGTAAGGAATCCAGGTCTTTACTACAATTATGAAGGAAAACTCAATATTCTGGATGCAATAAGCATGGCAAACGGAATTACGGAATATGCAAATCTTAAAAAAGTTATACTGATTCGACATTATCCTGGCAACTCAAAAACTTTTAAGATAGACCTTACCGACACAAGCATTTATTATTCTGAAGCCTTTTATTTGCAATCCAATGACTTAATTTATGTAAAACCACATAGAAACAAAAGAACCCGCGAAAATGCAACAGTATACGGTCTTTTCCTCTCAACTATTTCTACTGCCTTGTTAATTGCTTCACTAATCATTACAAATTAGCAAATCTCAAATGGAAAACATAAAAGAAATATTACAATTAATAGATTCTGAAGAAAAAAGCGAAACCCGCAATTTTTTCATCCGGCATCTTAAAAAATGGCCCTGGTTTATTGCCTTTTCTCTTGCCGGAATCATTTTGGGCTATTTACTATTCAGAAACTCCCCTGCTACCTTTGAAGTAAATAGCCGGTTACTGGTAAAAAATGAGGATAGGGTATTATCAAATTTACTTTCATTTGATAGCCCTTCAATGAGCAGGGAGAACGGTTTGAATATTGAAAGTCAGATTGGAATTCTGCAATCATATTCCTTATTTAATGAAGCACTGCAAAACCTGAATTGGGAAACTTCGTGGTACAAAAAAGAATTTCTTTATAATAAGGAATTATTCAATAGCAACATGTTTCAATTGTCTGTCCCTTCAAACGCTTTTAATGCAAAAAATAAATTAATTGAAATTACGGTTTTAAGCGATGCGCAATATTTGTTTAGAGCAAAGGGAGAAACTTTTCAGAACGGGCACCATCAGCCTTTTGATATCGAAGAAACCATCAATTTTGGCGAGCCTTTTTCTAACGATTTTTTCAACTTTACGCTGGAAAAGGGTTATGCAAGGATTGACGAAGTTTATTATTTAAAGTTCAACAGTATTCAAACATTAACGAATCAATATTTAGAAAAAACAAAAATCTTTCAGGAGAGTATTAATTCCGACATCATAACCATATCCATTCAGGGCAATAATACTCAAAAAGAAGCAACATTTATTAATGAACTCATTAAGGTATTTATCAATTTTGGAGTTGATAAAAAAAGCCAAAATTCGGATAATTCAATTAGATTTATAGATGAGCAACTTGAAAGAATTCAAAGTTCCCTGTTGACAGCAGAAAAGGAATTAACCAATTTCCGCAGAAATAACCAGTCAATGAACCTTGGGCAAGAGGCACAGTTAGTTTACTCCAATCTGGAAGAGATTGAGAATGAAATTTATTTAACTGAACTGCAAATGAATTATTATAAAGAGTTGCTGCAGTACCTCGATGATTCACAAAAGATAGAAGAAATGGTTAACCCTTCTGTTATTGGAATAACGGATACAAATTTGAGTACAATGTTGACTCAACTTGCAGATTTATATAACAGACGAGAGGTTTTAACATTAAGCGTACAGGAAAACAATCCAAGTTTAATAGCAATTGACCGCGAAATTAAGATTACAAGAGACCGGCTTGAAGAAACTATAAAAAATCAGGTCAGAACAACTGAGTCAAAGATGAAAAGTATGAATGAACGCTATAATGAAATCCAAAACAGGATGAGTAGTTTGCCTGAAACAGAAAGACAAATGATAGGGATTCAGAGAGGATTTGATTTAAATAACGAACTATATACCTACATGATGCAGAAAAAGGCTGAAGCATCGATTACAAAAGCATCCATTGTTCCTGAAGTTCAGATTATGGATCCTGCTGTACCGGAAGCAGCATCTTATGTTGGCCCGAATTTATTAATATATGTTTTTGGTGGATTCACCGGGGGCATTTTTATACCATTTATTTTTATAAGTCTATTTATTTTTTTCAACAATAAAATTGAAACCATTCAGGAGGTTGAAAAGCAAAGCAAAATACCTGTTCTGGAAGGAATTATGAAGCATAAGTACAAGGTGAAATTGCCTGTAATTCATCATCCCCGTTCAGGAATTGCCGAGAGCTTTAGGGGTTTAAAAACAAATATTAATACCCTGACTGAGACTAACAACCCAAAGGTCGTATCCATTAATTCATTAATTCCGGGTGAAGGGAAGTCTTTCATTTCTTCAAATCTCGCGGCTGTATTTTCCAAAACGGACAAGAAAGTATTACTGATAGGCTCAGACCTTCACAAACCCGCACTTCACGATTTTCTTGGAATTAAAAATTCACCGGGTTTATGCGACTACCTCAGCAACAAAAAAAGCATAAATGAGATTATTTCAGCCACAACAGTTCCTGATCTATTTTTTATCCCAACCGGTTCGAATTCAGAAAATCCATCAGACTTGATGAACAGTTCAAAATTCGATGATTTGTTAACACAAACACGAAAAATGTTCGATTATATTATAATTGACAATGCTCCGTTATTGCTTATACCCGATGCCATTTTAACAAGCCAGTTCTCGGATATCAGCCTGTTCATATTACGTGTAAATTACAGTCATAAAGCACAAATTAAACAAATTAATAAAATAGTTGACTTTAATAAAGTAAAGTGCTCAGCTATTGTAATGAATGATACCCCAGAAAGCGGTTATGGATATGGATATGGTTATGGTTATCGAAAGAAATATTGGAAGAAAGGGTATGGAGAATATAAAGGATAAAATGAATATTAAGCGCTATCATATTGGAAAGATTGCCATTTCAAAAACCAATTTTAAAAAAACTTTGGAGGCAATCAATGAAGCCATTATAAAAAACAATCTGGGTTACATTTGTGTTACCAATACACGTACGACTTATCTGGCAAACCAGAATCCTTCTTACTGTAAAATTCAAAATAACTCTTTGCTAACGGTTCCCGATGGAACACCTTTAGTGTGGTTAGCACATAACATGGGATTTAAAGAAGTAAACAGAGTGCCCGGTCCAAAGTTAATGATTGAAATTCTTTCAATTTCAGAAAAAAATAAGTATTCCCATTTTTTTTATGGAAGCACTCCCATGGTGATAAAAAGAATGAATGAACGATTAAAATCAGAAGTGCCGAAGGTTGAAGTAAAGGGAATAATCTCGCCTCCATTTCAGCTCATAGAGAACTTTGACATTGACACTTTGGCTTCTGAATTAAATAAATTAAAACCTACCTTTTTTTGGTGTGGCCTTGGTGCACCCAAACAAGAAAAATTAATAAGTTTATTACAACCAAAGCTAAAATCTACAATATGTATCGGGGTTGGTTTGGCATTTGAACATTATGCAGGTACTGTTTTTCCGCCACCCCCTCTTATTTCCAAATTAAAACTTGAATGGCTTTTTCGTTGCTATCAACAACCCTTAAAAGCAAGAAGGTTTATTATTCCTTTTTTCTGGATGGTCAAACGGTTATTTTATAATTTTATCTTTATTAAAATCTTTAACAAAAGTTAATCTCAAACAATTAATTATGAGGCTTATTTTTATTGGAGACATCTGCCTTGGGCGCCAAGTTAACTTCAAATTTCAAAGGCAAAAATATGAGATCGTTGATAAAGAAATAATTGAATCTCTTAATGAATCTGATTTTGTCATTGCAAATTTGGAATCACCAATCTGCGAAAGAGCAGATAAAGATAATGACCATCTGTCTTTTAGAGGTACGCCCAATATGCTTGGTCAGTTTAAATTTGTTGATTTCTTTTCATTATCAAATAACCATATCAATGATTGTGGAACAATAGGAATGAGAGAAACAATTGATTCACTCGAAGAAAAAGGAATTTCTCATAATGGGTTATTCCAAAAAAACTATGAACCAATCGTATTATCATCGAAGACAGAAAAAATTGCAATAATTACTTGCACAGACATGATGAATGTTCCCTTCTCAAATGACAATCCCTTCAAAACACTTCATATTGATGACCCTAATTTAAACTCAGTAATAAAACAATACAAGCGTCAAAATTATTTTATTATTCTTTATGCTCATGTTGGTATTCTTTTTTCCAGATTTGTAAATCCTCCCATTAGAAACCTTTTGCATGAGAAAATTGATTTTGGAGTTGATATTATTCTAACTGCTCATTCCCACTGCCTTGGGGGAATGGAATTATATAAAGGAAAACCAATATTTCATAGTTTAGGAGATTTTGTAATGGATGGAAGTTCATATCGGAGACGACAAGGTTCCATCTTAGAAATTGAAATAGAAAATAGTACTTATAAATCTTTTAAAATTACACCTACCATAATAAATAATAAACTTATCACAAAGTTTGCACCAGAAAAGGTGAAACAAAAAATGCTAATAAGCTGGGAAAATGTAACAAGAAAATTAAAACAACATTATGATGACTATCCAGTTTTTTTTAAGAAACAGTATAAAAAAGAAATTTTCCTGCATTCAATCAGTACATTGTGTTTTCTTTTCCGAAAAAGAGGCTTAATCGGAATGATTCGGCTAATTATTAAAAGATATGAAGAAGTCTTTCGAATGGGTAAATGGATTTCCAAAGATAGAAGCAATGACAGGAGAGACGATGAAGCAATATTGGAAAATCGAAAAAAGTTTTCAGAAAAGGAATTATTTTAATATTTAAATATGGCTCTTATTAAAGGAAAATTTGACCGCCCATCAAAAATTAAATATTTCTCTGAAATCTTGATGGCTTTCTTTACACTGGCTTTCTTTAAACACTTTTTTAAACTGGTTCCCTATTATATAATCAATTATGTTATTGGATATAGTAAAGCAGAAATAGGAAATCAAACAAAATTACACCCAACAGTAATTCTTCGTCAGGGTGAAAGAATAAAAATAGGAAAAAATTGCTTACTCAATCATAATAATGTACTTCAAGCAGGTAAATTTAAGGGCAAAATTGTAATTGGCAACTATGTTCAAACGGGTGCCAACGTTATGATGTTTGCATTTAATCATGGAACTGAATTGATAGACAAGCCAATGATTGACCAGGATTATTTGGATGGTGACATTATAATTGAGGATGATGTTTGGATTGGAGCTGGAAGCATAATATTGCCAGGAGTTACCATCTCTAAAGGAGCAGTTATTGCAGCCAATGCGGTTGTAAATAAAAATATTCCGGAAAATGCTATAGCAGGTGGTGTGCCTGCAAAAATTCTAAAATATAGAAGTTAAGATGAAAACGATAGCTATTCTGGATGGTCAAACCATCCAAACACTTCCTGTAGCAAAAAGTCTAAAGGAAAAAGGATTTTATATTATACTGTTTTGTGATAATAAAAATTCATATGGTTACCGAACCAGATTTGGGGATGAAAAGATTTTAGCACCCTCAACAAAAAATAATCCAAAAGAATTTCATCAATTCTTTATGACACATATTCGGAATAATAAAATAGATACAATTATTCCAATGAATGATTATTCTGCTCAATACTTGAGTTTTAATAAGAAAATAATAAATCAATATTGCAAAGTATTAATTCCTGATTATACCATTTTCATGGCCGGGTATGATAAAAATCGCTTAATGAAATTATGTTCGGAAAATGGTTTTGCTCACCCAAAAACTGCTGACTTGTCTACACAAAAAGTTCAGGATGCTGCTGAATATGTTGGTTTTCCAGCTCTAATTAAACCTAATGAAACAACAGGTGCAAGGGGGTTTGCAGTTGTTCACACGATTCAGAATATTCTGGCAAAATTACCTGATATCCAAAAAATTTATGGTGCATGCCATCTTCAGGAGTTTATTCCATCAGGAGGAAATCAGTATAAGGTGGAACTATTTATTTATGATTTAAAATTAATTAACTCTACGGTAATACATAAAATTAGGTTTTATCCTGAAAAAGGAGGCAGTAGTTGTTTTAATCAGACCATTGTTAGAAATGATTTAGTAGAGCTTTGTTATAATGTTCTGAAAAAAATCGAGTGGGTTGGATTTGCAGATTTTGATTTGATTGAAGACCCACGTGATGGAATTATAAAAATAATGGAAATAAATCCAAGAATACCAGCATGCATAAAGGCATCTTTTAATTCAGGAGTTGATTTTGTTGAGAATATTGTTCATTGTACTAAGGGCATACCTCCACAGAAACACACCTATCGTCCAGGATCATATTTAAGGTATTTAGGTCTTGACCTATTATGGTTTTTAAATTCAAGGAATAGGTTTAGGACTAAACCATCTTGGTTCAAAGGCTTATTAAGTCCAAAGCAGTATTTGCAAGATGGGAGTTGGGATGATCTTAGGCCTTTCTTATTTGGTACCATAGGTGGTCTTTTAAAACATCTCAATCCCATATTTAGGGCATCAAAAAAAGGCATGAATTAATATGAACATCCTCACATTCGATATTGAAGACTGGTTTCACTGCGATTTTATTTCAGATAACTCAACCTGGAAAAATTATGAAACCCGCATTTTTAAATCAACCGACCGGATACTCCAACTTCTGGATAGAAAAAACACAAAAGGGACTTTTTTTATTCTTGGTTGGATTGCATCAAATCATCCTGAAGTTGTAAAAACCATTCATAAACATGGGCATGAAATTGGATGCCACTCTTCTATGCACAATTTGGTGCATAGAATGAATCCAGATACATTTTTAAAGGATACTGAAACATCAATAAAAACCATTGAAGCTATTATTGGAGAGAAAATCACTATTTACCGGGCTCCGGGGTTCTCAATCACTGAAAAAACGCCCTGGGCTTTTGAAATTTTGCATAGCCTGGGAATTGAAGTTGACTGTTCCGTTTTTCCGGCAAAACATGATTACGGCGGATTTCCTGATTTTGGAGAAAGCAAACCCGCCCGCATAAGATATAACGGTATTGAGATGAAAGAATTTCCAATGAATACCCATAAAATTTTTAACCGCAACATTGTTTTTTCAGGGGGTGGATTCTTCAGACTCTTCCCCTATTCCCTGATTAAAAGATGGACCTGTGAATCGCAATATGTCATGAGCTATTTTCATCCGCGCGATTTTGATCACAGCCAACCCATGTTACCCCAACTTCCACTTATCCGGAAATTTAAATCATATTATGGGTTAAAAGGAGCTTTTAAAAAATTTGAACAATGGCTAACCGATTTTGAAGCTCTCAGTCTACGCCAGGCGAATGATACTATGGACTGGCAGAAAACAAAAATAATATCCTTATAGCCAAACAAAAAAAAAATGAACATCCTTATCACCGGCGCATTCGGATTTGTGGGAACAAATCTTTCAAAAGCCATTAAATCGAATACGGATCACCACCTTGTTGCAGTTGATACCTTTCAACCAAAAAATCATGTTTGTGATGAATATTTCGACTGGGATTCGCTCAACTCCATCGAACGGGATAATGCAGAGGCAATGATTCATCTTGCAGGAAAAGCGCACGATACAAAAAACACAACCGAAGAAAAAACCTATTTCGAAATTAACCTGGGATTGACCCGGCGCATTTTTGAGTACTTCTTAAAATCAGATGCAAAAATATTTATCTTCTTTAGTTCGGTTAAGGCAGTTGCCGATAAAGTTACGGGTGAACAACTCACCGGAGATGAAATTCCAAACCCTCAAACCGCTTACGGAAAATCGAAACTGGCCGCAGAAAATTACATCTTAAGTCAGCAACTACCCAGAAATAAAAAAGTCTTTATTTTGCGACCCTGCATGATTC
>CAYTDH010000048.1:5448-16236 GCA_964436325.1 uncultured Tangfeifania sp. | reverse complement strand
CTGAATCTTAGTCGCTGCCGGAGGCAGGAATAATTCTTGAATTATTCGGGTTAAAGAAAGATTCCTGATTGATTAAATTTTTTTTCCATGATTTCAGGCGATATGGGCCGTCCGTTACGTGTTAAAACAGCAGTAATCCGGGCATCTACCACTTTTTTTTCATCCGAATCCCTTATCACTTCCTGGTTGAAGATAATCCGGAGCTTTCCCTGTTTAAACATCTTCAGTCTGACCCGGAAAATATCTCCCGGTCGCAGTGGGTATTTATAATCCAGTTCCGCTTTAATCACCACAGCGTCAATTCCGTCGTTATGCAGTTGGGCAAAATCAAGGCCAACAGAATGGAGAAATTTATGGCGGCAATGTTCCAGGTAATTTTGATAAACGGCATTATTCACAATTCCCTGGATATCGCATTCGTAATCGCGGACTTCCATTTGCATTTCAAAGTGAGGGTTTTCCATGATCAGTTGTTTTTTGGATAACTGCCGAACATTTTTGCAAGGAAACGGTGGAACTTATGAGGTCCTTTTACAGGGTGGGCAAACATCATGATGCATTGGTTGTAAATGAGTGGGATTCCTGCTTCCTGCGCTGCACTTAATGCTTCCGGGGTATCCGATCTTTGCTGAATCCAAATCATATCCATACCCCGCGAAATGGCATCGTTAACGATGGAAGCGGTACTTTCTCTCGGTGTTACAATGTACAGGTGTTTTATTTCAGGAGGAAGATCCATCACCGATTGATAACAGGGGATTCCCTGAATTTCTTCTGCATTTTGATTTACCGGGAAAAGTTCAAATCCTCTTGTTTTAAGCTCTTGAAAGACGGTTCCTCCGAATTTTTTGGGGTTCCGGGATGCACCTGCAACAGCAATTTTTTGAGGTGCAAGAAATTGTTGGATTTCATGAAGACTGTTCATATGATTGGTATTGATTTTTATTTGATCCAAAAATCCAGGAGTTTTTGATCCTCCAGGTATCCTTCCAGGTGGTCTCCCATGGCTACAGAGCCAACCCCTGCGGGAGTTCCTGTATAAATGAGGTCTCCTATCTTAAGGGTGATGTATTTTGAAATGTGGGCGATAATTTCGTCAAAATTAAAAATCATCAATCCGGAATGGCCTTCCTGAACAGGTACTCCGTTTTTGATTAAACGAAAGTGAATGGATTTTGAATCGTGCCAATCAGTGAGCGGAACAAAAGAGGAGCTGATAGCCGCAGCCCGGTCAAATCCTTTGGCTTTTTCCCAGGGCAGTCCTTTTTTCTTTAATACATTTTGCACATCACGTGCAGTAAAATCAATTCCCAGTCCTATTTCACTGTAGTAGCGCCGGGCAAAATGCTTTTCAATATTTTTCCCCAGGCGTGTAATACGGATCACCAGTTCAATTTCGTGATGCACTTCGTTGGTCCATTCAGGAATGTAAAAAGGATCGTTATTACGGAGCAAAGCTGAATCGGGTTTCATGAAAAACACCGGTTCTGCCGGGATTTCATTCTCCAGTTCTTTGGCATGTGCCACATAGTTTCTGCCAATACAAATTATTTTCATAGCTGTTGACTTTCCGTTTGGTGGCCCCGGTTTGGGTTATTTCTCCATCATGCGCAATTTAATCTGCGTCAACACTTTTTTTGTGTAAAGCGGGAATTCACTGTTCATGATCCACCCGAAATAACCGGGTTGTTCGAGCAAAACCTTTTCTACCGGAACTCCTTTATTTTTGCCAAAATTGAATATTTCAACCCCTTTGTCGTTCAGGACAATTCTTCCTGCAAAATCGACATTCCGGTCATACGAAGAAAATTCACTCAAACTCTCCACATCATTCACGATGGGGAGCGATTTTTTCCCTCTTTTGTCTTCATACTCCACTTCTTTGTAGGTATCGAGTTGCGCTTTTAATACTTCGTAGGTAGCCCGGGTATCGGCCAGGGCGCTATGGGCATCAACAAGGGGTTTGTTGCAATAGAATTTGTAAGCTGCTTCAAGGGTCCGTTTTTCCATTTTATGAAAAATGGCCTGGACATCGATAAATTTGCGCTTTTTAAAATCGATATCCACATCTGCTCTGAGAAACTCTTCCGCCAAAAGGGGAATATCGAACCGGTTGGAATTAAAGCCGGCCAGATCACACCCCTCCAGGAATCTGGCCAGGTTTTTGGCCACCTCTTTGAATGTGGGTTCATGGGCTACGTCATCGTTGGTAATTCCATGAACACGGGTTGCCTCTTCGGAAATGGGCATTTGCGGATTGATTCGTTTGAGCAACTCTTCCTCGTTTCCATCAGTGGATACTTTAAGCAAGGCAATCTCAACAATTCTGTCTTTTACAATATCAATTCCTGTTGTTTCGAGGTCGAGGAATACGACCGGATTTTTCAAGTTTAACTGCATAGAAAAAAATTTCCGGAATTTATTTAGCCATTTATCATCATGGGCATCAAAAGCATCAAAACATCTTCTTCTTCCTCTTCTGTTTCGGCAGGTAAAAGGAGTCCCGCCCGGGAAGGATCGCTCATTTCCATGCGCACATCGGAAGCCGGGATATTGGACAGGATTTCCAGGAGAAATGTGGATTTGAATCCGATTTCAATTTCATCGCCGTCGTACTCACAATTGAGACGTTCAACAGCAGAGATGGAGAAATCGATGTCTTGCGCCGAAACAACCAGCTGATTATCGTTAATGCTCAATTTGACCAGATTGCTGGCCTGGTTTGAGAAAACAGATACTCGTTTTACGGTGTTGTAAAATGCCAGGCGGTCAATTATCATTTTGTTGGGATTGTCCGAAGGAATAACGGAGTTGTAACTGGGGTAATTGCCTTCTACCAGCCGGCAGATAAGCTGGTAATTGGACAGGGTGAATACCGCATTTTTTTCGTCGAATTCGAGCTTAATGTCAAATTCTTCCTTGGGCAGCAAGCTTCTCAAAAGACTTGCAGGTTTTTTGGGAAGAATGAAGGAGGATTCAAACTCAGAGGCTGCATCAGTGCGCCGGTAACGGACCAGTTTATGTGCATCGGAAGCCACAAATCCCATATTCTCGGAAGTTAATTCAATGAAAATCCCGTTCATCACCGGGCGTAACTCATCTTCGGCGGTGGCAAAAAGGGTTTTTTCAATGCCTTTTTGCATTATCCTGTGGTCTGCGGTAATCGTTGTGGCCGTTTCTTCATTGACTTCAGGTTTTTCCGGGAATTCTTCACTGCTTTGTCCAACAATACTGAACTTCCCGTTTTCGGAAAAGATCTCAATACCGAAATTTTCCATGTTTACCTGAAAGGTCAGGGGTTGTTCCGGGAATTCCTTCAGTGTATCGATCAACAATTTGGCCGGAACCGCTATGGTTCCTTCCCCTTCGATGTTATCCAGTTCCATGCTTGTGATTAACGTTGACTCAAGGTCTGAAGCCGTAATGGTGAGCCCGGTTTCTGTGAGCTGAAAAAGAAAGTTATCCAGAATGGGCATGGTGCTTTTGCTGCTGATTACCTTACTAATAGCTAAAAGGTGGCTTAATAAATCCGTGCTAGAAACAACAAATTTCATTCGTTAATTTTTTTAGTTTTAATTTTGTAACGGGTAATCCTCTTCCGGGAATCATTTTGGCTTGATTCAGCCGGGTAAATAAAGGAGAAACCAAGTACACGAATATACAAACTTTAATGACATATCCCTATGGGAAAAAGGTTGATTTTTTAATGGTTTTTTGAACGGGAATAACGGGTATGGCGCAAGAGGTTGTATATAACCCCGAAAATGAGGACCACCAGCAAGGGAACCAGCACATTGATCCAACGCCAAAAAGTTCCCTCCTCGCGCAACCTGACTTTATCGAGCAATCGTAATTTTTGACTGCGGTTGCGTAATTGCATAATTCCCCTGTCATCATTCAGATAGTAGATGGTGTTCATCAGGAATTCTTTGTTTCCGAAAGTACGGCCAGAAACCCTGTTATGGCCGAGTTCCATGATACGTGGTGGGGTGCTTGAGTGGTCTACCTTATTGACAATAAGGCCTCCGTCGGCAATAACCACCATTTTGGTGGGGGAACTTTGGGGTTTCATATCTGCTGGGTTTCCACCGATAGCTTCAACCATCCGGTTTTGAAATACCGATGTGAATGAACCTTCGAGCAGTATGCCCACGGGTATAAAGGATTGATTGAACAAAGCCCTGGCGGGGGGATTGTCAATGTTTTGCAGGCTTACTGTTGAAGGACTTGGCACAGCCCTCGCATTGGGTGAGGTAGAAAGAATTACACTTTTTTTAACCTCAGGAGGCCCGGAGACGGTATCGATCGAGGAAACAAATTCGGCAAATACCCGGTTCAGGTTTTTGCTCAACGGGTGGTTGTCGTTGGGAACCAGCAGAGGCGAATAATACCAGGGATGAAGGGTGAAACGGGGTTCGCTTTCAGGAGGGGCTGTATTAACCCTGATGCGGGCACAATCTACATCCTGAAGAAGTTCATGGTTGAGACGCACACCGTAACGAAAAAGTTGATCGCTCAAATTCAGATCACGTGGGAAGGCATAGGTCATATACCCCCTTGAAAGACTGTCGAGGCTTACCTGCACCGGATCAATGAGCCACAAAACTTTTCCTCCCTCCATAATATACTGGTCTACCCTGTACTTATCCTTTTCGGAAAAAGGCTGGCGGGGATCAGCCACTATCAGAATGTCTGCTGCTTCGGGGCCTTTCACCAGCGAATCTGAAGGAATGCGTCTCACCCGGAAATCCTGGGTTAGTGCAGAAGAAAAATCATACACTTCATAACGGTCGGGTTCCCCATGCCCTTCCAGAAAAGCAACGCTGGATCGACGAGAACGCAGCAGTTTTTGGAAGGCATAAACCAACTCAAACTCCACCGATTCGGCTGAATGGTTGAAATTGGCTTCATGCGAAAAGTCGGGGTTGTATTTTAGGAAATTGACCGCCCTTTCCCGTCCCTGGTAACGGATTAAAGCACCCGGAAATATCCTGCGGGTGCTGACTCCCTGTTCTGTTTTGTGCCTGAAATTGGTGGGCTTAACTCCTTTTTGAATGAGTTTCTGAATGAAATTTTCCCGTTCTTCGGAGTTTTCGATCCGGTAAGGATCAGTGATGGATATCCCGATCCTTTGAGGAGAGTAGGCATTCAGGATTGCTATTTTTTCGAATACTTCCTGTTGAAGTTTTCGTAATCCTGGTTCCAGCTCTCCGGTAAGGAAAACTTCGATCTGTACCGGTTGTTCAAATTCCGAAACGATTTCCGTACTTACCGTCGATACAGAAAAACGTTTGTCGGAAGTGAGATCGATGCGGTAGAGAAAATTTCCTGATCCCCAGAAAACGAGCGTGAATGCAAAAAGAAGGATCAGGGTCTTCCGCCTGAATTGTTTTTGTTTCAGGGTATTTTTCCGGAGGAAGCCCATGGTAAGCCAAAGAAAGATGAAGGTCATTCCGAGAAAATAGATGAGATCGCGAAAGTCGATAACACCTCTTGAGGCTGAAAGGTAATGGTTATTGATGCTCAGCCAGGAAAGCAGCCTTTCGAGAACATATGGAACATCGGCACTGGCGGTGAAGTCGAAACCCTGGTAAAAAACGAAAGAAAGTGCTATAGCGAGGATAAAGGAAACAATCTGGTTTTCGGTGAGGGAAGAGGCCAGTAGCCCAATGGCAATGTATAGGGCCGCCAGGAAAAACAAGCCGAAAAAAGAGCCCCATGTAGCCCCTGTATCGATGCTGCCTACAGGGTTCCCCAAAAGAAAAACCGAAAGAAAATAGATAAGGGTGGGAAGCAACGAGAAGATTACCAGTATAAGGGCGGCCAAAAATTTGGCCAAAACGATTTTAAAATCGGATAGGGGACGGGTTAAGAGGATTTCGATGGTACCGCTGCGTTTTTCGTCGGCGAAAAAACGCATGGTGATGGCCGGAACCAAAAAAAGATAAAGCCAGGGTGCAAGTGTGAAAAAACCTTCCATGGTGGCATACCCATTATCCGGAATGTTGTATGCACCGGGGAATACCCACAGAAAAAGACCGGTAACCAGCAAAAAAACCAATACCGCCAGATAACCGGTTAGTGAACCTAAAAATGTTTTGATCTCTTTTTGGAATAAACTGTACATCGTTTTTTATTTTATCCGTTCAACCATTTTTTCGGCTGCCCTCCGGGAGCAGCCCTGGCCTCCCATTATAGCTTTTAAACGGGCATAACTGCCGAATATTTTTTTTCGGTAGTTTTCATCCAAAAGAAGTTTTTCGGTTTCGGCTTTGCAATTCTTCAGGGTCATCTTTTTTTGAATTAACTCGGTTACGATCATCTCATTCATAATGATATTGGGTAATGCCACGCCAATGGTTTTAAGAACAAAATTTCTCATAATTACATCCACAAGCAAGCCGCCCTCAACTTTATAAATCACAATCTGTGGGACATTGAAAAGCGCTGTTTCAAGGGCGGCGGTGCCTGAGGCCACCAGGGCAGAGTGGGCATGATTCAAGAGGTCGTAGGTCTGGTCAAAAATGATTTTGACCTCCGGGTTTCCAGTCAAATGACGGTACAAGGATTTGTCGATATGGTTTACGCCTGCAATAACAAATTGAAAATCAGTAAAATGATTCGATATTTTCGTCATCAGGGGGAGTGTTTTTTTTACCTCCTGCACCCGGCTGCCAGCGAGGAGCGCCACTACAGGGCGGTCATCCAGGTTGTTTTTGTTAAAAAAGGCTTCCTTCGACAAAGCTTTTTCCCGGTATTCGCCGATGGCATCCATCAGCGGATTTCCTACATAATGCGCTTTCATGCCATACTTTTTGTAAAAACCGGTTTCAAAAGGGAGAATGGTAAACATTTCATCGACAAAAGCCCTGATTTTTTTTATCCGGTGGGTCTTCCATGCCCAAATCTTGGGAGAGATGTAATAAAAAACTTTAATGTGATGTTTTTTGGCAAATTCGGCAATCCGCAGGTTAAAACCGGGGTAATCGATTAAAATAAGAACGTCGGGACGATAATTGAGCAAATCGTGTTTGCAAAGTTTCAGGTTATGCCGGATTTTTTGAATGTTGATGATTACATTCAAAAAACCCATGAAAGCGGTATCTTTATAATGTCTGACCATTGTCCCGCCAGCATTTTGCATCAGGTCGCCCCCGAAAAAACGAAATTCGGCCTTCCGGTCGGTTTGTTTCAATTGCCGCATCAGATTTGAGCCATGAAGGTCGCCCGATGCTTCACCTGCTATAAGATAATACTTCATTTAAAAAGCCTTTGAAAGTAAAACGAAAAGCGCATAAATGATGGTTGCTCCCAATACCCCTTTTGCTGCCCGGTCGTATTTTAACCGGATAAACCCCATGAAAAGCAAGAGGTTGGCAAATACGCAGAGGCTTCCGAGTTTTATCAGTGCATTCAAATACCACAGATTTTCCAGGTATTGGCGGAAGGAAAGGTCATTTTCTCCTGTGATCCATACACCCAGGAAAATCAAAACGGGAAGAAAAAATCCTGCCAGGAAACCCGTTAAAGTCTGATCGAGGCGTTTTTTGTTTTTCCTGCGCATCAGAATTCCCAGTTTTTTAGTTCATCCAAAGCGCTGTAGCTGGTCATGTCAACAGTAACAGGTACTACAGAGGCATAATTGTTTTGGAGGGCATGAATGTCGGTCTCGGTGGAATGGGTTTCAAAATTTTTGAAATAACCTGATAACCAGTGATATTCTCTTCCCCGGGGATCAACCCGCTTTTCAAATTCCTCCATCCATTTGCCCTGCGTTTGCCGACAAACTTTTATTCCGCGGGGTTTTCCTTTTGGAATATTGACATTCAGGCAGGTATAGGGAGGAATGCCCTTTTCAAGAACGGTTTGAAAAACTTTGGCCACAACAATTTTAGCTTTAGAGAAGTCGGCATCGGGGCCATAATCGTCGAGCGAGAACCCAATGGAGGGCACTCCGTGAAGGCTGCCTTCAATGGCTGCTCCCATGGTTCCGCTGTAAATGACACTGATGGAGGAGTTGGCTCCGTGGTTGATGCCGGAAACAACAAAGTCGGGTGTACGTTCAAACAAGTGATTGAAACTAAGTTTGACACTATCTACAGGTGTGCCATTGCATTTATAGGTGTCAACCCCATGAATTTTTTCTACAGGCGTAGCCCTGAGCGGCTGGTCAACCGTTATGCTGCATGCCTTCCCCGACATCGGAATTTCAGAGGAGATGACAACAACATCCCCGAAAAACTGCATTACATCCACCAGTTCGCGCAATCCGCTGGCATGGATTCCATCATCATTGGTAACTAATATAAAAGGTTTTTTTGCCATAATCATTTTGATGAAGCAACAAAGATAATTGAAAATTTACAGGATTGGCAGGGTTCTCTTCTTTCAGAAAAATTGGTTACCTTTGATAAAATGAAGTGGATAGAAGATTTTAAAAGCGGAGGATAATCGTTGGAATATGCATAAAGATTGCTTTTTTTTGGTCGCAAAAAAAAATTGGATATGGCGCGTTGGTTTATTATCGGAGGAATTATTCTTATCGTAATCGGGTTGATTCTCTATTTTTTCCTTCGTTTTTCAATTGGTTTGGGAGGCTTCCCGGAGATATCCGGATTGAAAAGGAAAACAGCCACATATTTATACCTGTTACCTCCATGATTCTTATCAGTGTCGTTTTAACCCTGCTTATTCATCTTGTGAGTTTCCTGTATAAATAAGATATCCTGTTAGCAACTTATGCCAACAGGAATCATTTCAGGAATACTGTTTTACCGAACCAGTTTTACCCCGACGGCAATTGGTCCTTTGGGGCCCATTTCAACTTCAAAGCTGACCAGATTGCCTTCCTTTATGGGCTCCAAAACATTATTTACATGAACAAAAACACTCTCTTTGGTTTCCGAATCGTTGATAAACCCAAAGCCTTTTGAATCATTGAAAAAGCTGACCGTCCCTTTTCTGATGGGATCCAACTCTTCCTGTGGACCTGAAGGAACACTAATCTGAATGTCTTCCGGGTTTATTTCCGTTTTCTGATCGGGATCAGGTGGGGTATCGGTAATGTTCCCATTTTCATCCACATAAGCAATCATATCATCCAGGGAGCTTCCTTTATTGCTGTCTTTCCTGGCTTGCCTTTTCTTTTCTTTTTCTTTTCTTTTTTTCTCTTTTTTATTTCTTACTTCTTTTTTGTTAAATGTTTCTTGTGATCTTCCCATGGATTATTTTAAAAATTTTTGTCAATATATATGATTTGTTTTAATACTCCAAAAAAGCTTTATTTTCTTTTATCAGAGTTTTTAATTTTATTAACCCCTGTTGTTTGATTTGCCGGACACGTTCAGCCGACATTTGGTATTTTCCTGCGATATCGTTCAGCGAATAAACAGGCGAATCCTGCAATCCGAAGGCCATTGTTAAAATGGCTGCTTCCCGTTTGTTGAGTTCTCCCAGTGCCCTGCTAACATTGGTTGTCATGGATTCCTGCATCAGATTTCTATCCGGGGCGGGAAGATTTTCTGAGGGAATAAGGTCGTACAGGTTGAAATCGTCGTTTTCACCCGACGAAATGGGATGGTCAAATGAAACCTGGCGTTTTTTTATTTTATTGGCCACTTCTACCTCTTCTCCCGGAATGTCTAAAAAACTGGCGATTTCATGGTTTGTTGGTTCCCGTTCAAATTCCTGTTCGAGGAAGGGAATTGCTCTGTTGATTTTGTTAATCGAGGATAGCCTGTTCAGGGGCAGCCTCACAATGCGTGTTTGTTCGGAAATGGCCTGAATAATTGCTTGGCGAATCCACCAAACGGCATAGGAAATAAATTTAAATCCTCTGGTTTCATCAAACTTTTTGGCCGCTTTAACCAACCCCAGGTTTCCTTCATTGATAAGGTCGGAAAAGGCGAGTCCCTGGTTTTGATATTGCTTAGCTACTGAAATAACAAAACGAAGGTTACCCTGAACAAGTTTTTCAAGAGCATCGGTATCCCCTTTTTTGATACGTACACTCAATTCAACCTCTTCTTCGGGAATTACCAGGGGGTATTTGTTTACTTCATTAAAATACCGGTTGATGCTGGCGTCATTCCTCCGGGTAATTTGTTTCGTTATTTTCAATTTCCTCATTTCAGAGATTTTGGCTGTTTTCTTCCTCCTCTCTGTATTCCTTCCGGAGTTCCGAGAATATTTCCTCAACCGTTGAGATTCGCGTTATTTTGGTGGCGTTGGTGCCGGTAAAAGCAAAACCATCGGCCAGGTTTCCCCGGTAAGCCGCAAGAAGGGCACTGGCAATGCAAAATGAGGTGGTGGCAGGATCACAGGATTTTATGCAGTTGTATTTGCATACCGAAGGCTTTCGCTGACCGCCTTCCACTTCCCGGAGAAAAGGACCGGATATCGATCTGCCAGGCATGCCTGCAGGACTTTTAATAATTTCGATGTCTCCTTCTCCGGCTTTTATAAAGGCATTTTTAAATGCAGGAGAAGCATCGCATTCTTCGGTGGCCACAAAACGAGTTCCCATTTGAACAGCCGCTGCACCCTTTTTTATGATTTTAAATATGTCGCTGCCCGAGAAAATACCCCCTGCCGCAATAACGGGTATTTCTTTGTTGAAACGGTTTTTCATTTCACGGGTTACCGTTAAGACCTCAGTCATTATTTTTTCAAGCGCATTGTTTTCGCTCTCAAGCTGATGTGCTTTAAACCCAAGGTGCCCGCCTGCTTTTGGGCCTTCCACAACAAGGGCATCGGGTAAATAGTTAAAGTTCTTTTTCCATTTGGTGC
>CAYTDH010000048.1:0-5438 GCA_964436325.1 uncultured Tangfeifania sp. | reverse complement strand
GAAGAAATGATAGGAACAAGTTTTGTTTTTATCCCTTTCCCTTTTTCCAGGTATTTGGGCAGATCAAGGGGCAATCCGGCACCGGCGAAGATAATATCAATGCCTTCTTCTATGGAAGTTTGAACCATGTCGGAAAAATTGGTGATGACCGACATGATATTGACACCAAGGATTCCCCGCGTTTTTTTGCGCGCCTCTTTTATCTCTTTGCGCATCGCTTCGATGTGTTTTTGACGGAGAGACCCCAATGGGTGATTTTCAATAAAACCAATACCTACACTCGAAATAACTCCGATACCCCCCATGTTGGCAACAGCAGAAGCAAGTCCCGACAAAGAAATACCAATACCCATTCCACCCTGAATGACAGGGACGGGAATTCTTAAATTTCCAATATTAAATGATTTCAAAATGACCTTGTTGTGTTGATTTTACATTAAACTGTTTATAGATCTAAAAAGTGGAGCAGTAAAAAAACGAAGAGCCCGGGAAAGGATATCGTCATTGAATGCACTCATTCTCAAATCGAATAACAGGACAAATGTAGCCATTTTTTTGATGGAAATCCCCAAAAGTGGTTTCTTTATGAAAATCAATTTAAACAAGTCTGGTTCCCCGGCCGGAAGCGAAATTTTGGGTATTGGTGATCAGAATCTCTTTTACTCCGTTGCGTTTGGCTCTGAAACCGTTTTCAAGCTTGGGGATCATTCCTGTATTGATGATTCCCTCCTTTTTGTATTGTTCGAAAAGTTCCTGGTCCAGGTCGTAAATAATACGCTGTTCATCATCCGGATCAAGTAAGACTCCCTTTTTCTCAAAGCAGTAAAAAAGATATATGCTGAAGTAATCGGAAAGTTCAATGGCCAGTTCCGAAGCAATGGTATCGGCATTGGTATTCAGGAGGTTTCCCATCCCGTCGTGGGTAAGTGGCGCCACCACGGGAACGACATTTTCGTTAATAAGCATTTTTATTTCATGGCTGTTCACATCTTTGATATCTCCCACAAAGCCATAATCAATTTCTCCGACGGGACGCCTGGCAGCGGTGATAAGGTTTAAATCGGCCCCGGTAAGTCCGATGGCATTGCAACCGCGCGACTGCAATCCGGCTACAATTTTTTTGTTCACAAGTCCTCCGTAAACCATGGTGACAACCTCCAGCATCGATTTTCCCGTAATGCGGCGACCCTCGACCATTTGTGTTTCAATGCCCAATTTTCCGGCTATATCAGTGGCGGTTCGTCCTCCCCCATGCACCAGCATTTTGGGACTGGAAATACGGGAAAATTCATCCAAAAAGCTGTGGAGTGAGGCAGGGTCTTCCACAACTTTCCCCCCTACTTTAATGATTGTTAGCTTTTCCATGGTACTAGATACGAATTAAAGGTTTAAAAAGTTCTTCAGAATGGCAGCCCCGGCAGGTCCACTTTTCTCGGGGTGAAACTGTGTGGCGTAAAAGTTATTCTTTTGCAAAGCAGCACTGAAAGGAACAATGTAGTTGCATGCAGCAGCCGTATCTTTCCCCAGGCCGGCAAAGAATGAGTGGACAAAATAGACATATTGGTTTTCCAACTCTTTGGTGAACAGGTCACTTTTAAGGTCTGAAATAGCATTCCAGCCCATATGGGGAACTTTGGTAATGTATTCTTCACCAGGACGGGGAATAAAGCGCTTCACTTCTTCATCGAAAATCCCCAGGCAACGGGTATTTCCTTCTTCTGAATGGGAACACATGAGCTGCAACCCGAGGCAAATGCCCAGAACCGGCTGCCGGAGCGAAACAATCAGTTTGTCGAGCCCCTGTGCGCGGAGGAATTCCATGGTGGTGCTCGCTTCACCCACCCCGGGGAAGATGACCTTATCGGCATTCCTGATTTTTTGGTGATCGGCAGTAATTTCCGCTTCTTCTCCCAAACGATGGAGAGCGTTGTTGACCGATTCAATATTTCCGGCGTTGTATTTGATGATGACAATTTTCATAACCGATCAATTAAAAACTACAGTTCTGTTTTTATAAACGAGAATTTTTCGCTGCAAATGTTTGTAAACGGCCTGGGAAAGCACGATTTTTTCCAGGTCCCTGCCTTTACGAATGAGATTCTGAATGGTATCCACATGGCTGCAGCGTGTGACATCCTGTTCGATAATTGGCCCGGCATCCAGTTCAGTGGTAACATAATGGCTTGTGGCGCCAATGATTTTAACCCCCCTTTGGTGGGCAGCATGGTAGGGTTTGGCTCCGGCAAAAGCAGGAAGGAAGGAGTGATGGATGTTGATGATTTTATGCGGGTATTGTCCGACAAATGTTTCAGAGAGAATTTGCATGTAACGGGCCAGTACCACAAAATCGATGCGGTACTTTTTCATCAGTTCAATTTCGCTTTTTTCCTGCTCCTTTTTGTTTTCCCGGTTAATGGGAAAATGGTGAAATTCAATGCCAAAGCGCTCGGCTACCGGTTTAAGTAATTCGTGGTTGCTGATGATGAGGGGAATTTTTACGTCCCATTCGCCCGCGGTGTAGCGGGCCAGAATATCAAAGAGGCAGTGTGGCATTTTTGAAACAAAGAGCGCCATACGTGGAATCTCGTCGGAGAAGTAAAGACGCCACGTCATGTTGAGGGGTGTTCCGATGAGGGTGCCAAAATATTCGTTAATTTTTTCGGGGGGAATGGCAAATTCTTTAAGTTCCCACTCCACCCGCATGTAAAAAATATGCTCCTGCCGGTCTACATGTTGGTCCAGGTAAATGATATTTCCCTGGTTTTTGTTCAAAAATTCAGTTACCGTCGCAAGTATTCCCTGTTGGTCGGGACAGTGAATCAATAAAATGGCGGTGTTTTTCTTTTCTCTGAGTGGTTTTATGGTTTTCATTTTTAAAGTTTTCCTTTGGTTGATGGCAGCTCAAAATTGGTCAAATCGCGTTTTACAGCCATCTTGAGGGCGCGGGCGAGTGCTTTGAAGATGGCTTCAATTTTGTGATGTTCATTATTTCCTTCCGCCTTTATGTGAAGGTTGCATTTTGCTGCATCGGAGAATGATTTAAAAAAGTGCATGAACATCTCGGTGGGCATATCCCCCACTTTTTCCCGTTTGAAACTGGCTTGCCACTCCAGCCAGGGGCGGCCGCCAAAATCGAGGGCCACCTGTGCCAGGCAATCATCCATAGGGAGGCAGTAACCGTAGCGTTCCATTCCCTTTTTGTTGCCGGTAGCCTTGTTGAAAACTTCCCCCAGGGCCAGGGCCGTATCTTCAATTGTATGGTGCTCGTCTACTTCAAGGTCACCATTGACTTGAACGTCGAGGTCGACTCCGGCATGGCGGCCAATCTGGTGGAGCATGTGATCGAAGAAATGGAGGCCGGTGGCTATCGAGCAGGTTCCTGAGCCATCGAGGTTTAAGCGGACCATAATGTCTGTTTCCTGCGTCGTTCTTTTTACTTCGGCAATACGCCCGGGGGCTGCAACACAGTTGTAGATATCATCCCAGTCCGGGGTTATCAGAACACAGTGACTGGCCAGTCCTTTGTCTTCCAATGATTCCGAAAGCGAGCCGTCGTTTATTAAAATTCCTTTGGCTCCCAAATTCTTGGCAAGCTCAATGTCGGTAAGCCGGTCTCCAATGACAAAACTGCCTGAAAGGTCATAGCCCCCCTCAAGGTATTTGTTCAATAAACCGGTCCGTGGTTTGCGCGTGGGAGCCTGGTCTTCCGGAAAACTTTTATCTATGAGGATGTCATCAAAAGCAACCCCTTCATTTTTAAATGCCTGAAGCATTTTGTTGTGGGCCGGCCAGAAGGTTTCCTCGGGGAAGGAGCCTGTACCCAGTCCATCCTGGTTTGTAACCATCACCAGTTCATAATCGAGGTTTTGCCTGATTTTAAAAAGATTGCGGAAGACACCGGGAATGTATTCCAGCTTTTCCAGGGAATCAATCTGCTCATCTTCGGGCTCCGCAATTAAGGTACCGTCTCTGTCAATAAATAGTGCTCTTTTCATGCTTTCTTAAATAAGTTCTTTCAATGCCTTAAGTAATGTATCGTTTTCTTCCGAAGAACCAATGGTGATCCGCAGGCTGTCCTGGCATAGATGAACAGCAGACCGGTTTCGCACAATTACGCCTTTTTCTTTCAGGTATTCGTAAATTCCCGAAGCATCGTGCATTTTCACCAGGATGAAATTGGCATCCGAAGGATATACGCGGATCACAAAGGGAAATTCTTTCAGTAGCTCAGCCATTTTGGCCCGTTCTGCAATGATTCGCTTAACCCATTTTTCGACCTGCTCCCTGTTTTCAATCAGCTCGCCGGCTTTTTCCTGGGTCAGCGAATTCAGGTTATACGGATACTTTATTTTATTCAACACACCAATGATCTCGGGCCTGGCAAAGGCCATTCCCAGGCGGATTCCTGCCATTCCCCAGGCTTTGGAGAAGGTTTGCAGGATAACCAGATTGGGATGATCATCAAGTTCGGGGAGCAGCGATTTTTCGGGGGCAAAGTCAATGTAGGCTTCATCCAAAACAACAATTCCCTTAAACCGGGAGGCTACTTCTTTTATGGCTTCCTTTTCAAGTGCATTTCCCGTAGGATTGTTCGGGGAGCAAAGGAAAACCATTTTGGTTTTGTCGTCTGTATTTTCAAGTAACCGGGAAGCATCCAGCTTAAAATCTTCGGTGAGGGATACCTTTTTTATTTTCACATTGTTAATCTCCGCTGCTACCTGATACATCCCATACGTAGGGTCAATGGATATGATATTGTCGGTGCCCGGTTCACAAAAAGCACGAATCAAAAGGTCGATGGGTTCATCGCTTCCATTGCCCGTAAAAATTTGGTTTACCCGGACTCCTTTGAGTAAAGCAATTTTTTCTTTCAGCAGTTTTTGCAGGGGATCCGGATACCGGTTATAAGGAGAATTAAACGGATTTTCATTGGCATCGAGGAAAACCAGGGCCTCTCCCGAAAATTCGTCCCTTGCCGATGAGTATGGGCGAAGGTTTTTTATATTTTTCCGAAGCAGATTATCAATGTTCATCGTGTTGTATTTTTGAGCCTCAAAGTTACTGCATTTTTATGGGCCTCCAATTGTTCGGCTGCTGCCATAATTTCAATGTCGGGCCCCAGTTTTTTCAAACCTTCGGGGGTGATCTCCTGGAAGGTTATTTTTTTTACATAACTGTCGAGATTGACTCCACTGTAAGCCCGTGCCCAGCCATTTGTAGGCAGGGTGTGATTGGTGCCCGAAGCATAATCTCCAGCGCTTTCAGGGGTATAATTGCCTAAAAAGACCGAACCTGCATTGGTTATTTTTTCCGCCAGTTCAAGGTAACGGGCAGTAGATAAGATCAAATGTTCAGGGGCATAAGTGTTGATGAGGCCGACTGTTTTTTCTTCATTTTTCATGACAATAAAGATGCTGTTATCAAGCGCTTTACGTGCC
>CAYTDH010000047.1:0-16531 GCA_964436325.1 uncultured Tangfeifania sp. | reverse complement strand
CGATGACCTCTTGACTGCCAGTCAAACGCTCTAGCCAACTGAGCTAATGCCCCATTATATCGTTGCAACTTTCTTCCTGATGCTGGGCATTAGCGAAGTTGCCTGTCCCGATTCATCGGGAAGCTAATGCCCTAAATGCGGATGCAAATATATAAAAATTTTCACCTCCGGGAAAAAACGATAAAAAAAATGAGCCAAAACCTGACCATGCCATGTTAACTGATCAAAAAATTTAATTCCATTTTATGCTTGTGCCCAATCAAATCATTATGTTTGCCGTTCAAAATCCGGGACGGTTAACATTAAAAAAGGGAGAGGGATAAATAAAAAACCAGATTCATGAATTCTTTTGTTGAAACAGAAGCTTCACATATGGAGAAAAAAGAGAGTCCGATCATTACATTTACACATAAACTGAAGGAAGAAAACGCCTGGAAGGAATGCCCGAATAAAAGCATGATCTGGTTGATTTATCTGAAGCTCCTGATATCCGAACCATTCAGGCGTATTGAACGCAAAAAATACCAGGACATCAACAGCCAGGTGGCTCCGGGCCGTTCCCCCGTCTTTATCATCGGCCACTGGCGGAGTGGAACAACCTTTTTGCACAATCTGCTGGTCAGCGATCCTTCCTTTATCTTCCAAACCAAATACCAAAATTTTTTTTCGGACAATTTTCTGATTACCGAAGACTTTTTCAAACCCATCCTTTCCAAAATCCTTAAATCCTTTAAGCCAGTGAGTAAATGGAGGTTCAAAACCTCCAAAACGATGGACCTGGATACCCCTTCGGAATCGGACACCGCACTCATCGGCGAAATCTCAGAATTTACCTACCATTGGGCTCATCTTTTCCCCCAGTCGGCGAAAAAATATTTCGACAAATACCTTTTTCTCGAAAAAGTTTCGGAGAAAGAACTGAAAGAGTGGCAACAAACGATGAAAAGCTTATTAAGCAAAATCTATCTGAAAAACCCAAAAGGAAAACTGCTCATTAAAAACCCGGGCGATACCGCCCGTATCCGTCACCTGCTGGATATTTACCCGGACGCCAAATTCATCTTTATCCACCGGAACCCTTACGATGTTTTTTATTCCAACCTGAAATTATGGTCCATTGTAACCAATACGGTTTCATTGCAAAAAATTTCGGAACAGAAAAAAAAGGAGATTGTCCTCAATGTCTACCATAAACTGCACCAGAAATACCTGGAGCAGAAACAGCTATTGAAGCCCAACCAGTTGATTGAGATACGACATGAAACGCTTATCAGTTCTCCGCTGCAAACCCTTCAGAAAATATACAAAAAACTGGAACTGCCCGGTTTCAATCAAGCCCGGTCTTCGTTCAAAGCAAAAATTGAGGAACACGCCAGCCAGGAGAAAAGCAAATACATTTATCATCCTGAGGACATTGAGCGCATCAACAATCAATGGAAATTTGCCTTTGACCTGTGGAATTACTCCCCTCAAGATATGCCCCGGCCTATGGATCAGGAGCTTTCCGGCATCACTCCATGAAAAATCCCTCCAGTTTTCACTTGATAAAATCCCGGTCTATCTGGTGCACTATACCCTACGCCAAAAAAATTCGCTAATTTAGCCGGGAAAGGAAACGACATATGTCTTTCCGGGTGGTCACTTAAAATTTTTTGGGCATGATGAGTAAATGACAATGAAATTAACCTGTCATTTCGATCCGCCGACAGGCGGAAGGAGAAATCTGTTGATTCAAGAGATTTCTCCTCCTGATAGCGGAGCCTGTCCGCTAACCAGCGGATCGAAATGACACAGAGTGCAGTTTTATTATTGTGTTAATTATAAGATATTTAAAAAAATCTGCCATTGGCAATAAATAAAAATTGAAACCATGAAGCGAAGAAATTTCATCAAATCTGCTGCAACAGGACTGGCAGGAATATACCTCGCGCCTGAACTCTCCGCTGGTATCAGAGAACAAAAACCATTCATCGACCGGCTGCAGGCTGCTCCGGTAAATGGAGGCTTTTCCATGGATGATTACTGGGTTTGGGGTTCCTCTGTTATCAAAGGGGAAGACGGAAAATACCATATGTTTGCCTCCCGCTGGTCAAAAGAGGTGGGGTTTGGCAACTGGGTGACCAATTCAGAAGTGGTCAGGGCAGTCTCCGCCTCACCCGAAGGACCGTATACTTATGAAGAAACCGTTTTGCCCGTCCGGGGCAGGCACTATTTCGACGGACTGGTGACCCATAACCCCCGGGTTATTCATTACAACGGACTTTTTTTGCTCTATTACTTCGGCACAACTTATGACTTTGACCAACCCACTCCGGCAAATCCCCAGGTTGCCGGCTCCGACTGGAGAAAAGCCTGGATGAATAAACGCATTGGCCTTGCGGTTTCCAAATCGGTTTACGGTCCGTGGAAACGAATAGACCGGCCTGTTATTGAGCCCCGCCCTGGCAAATGGGATGCGTCTATCACCTCCAACCCGGCCCCGGTAGTAATTCCGGAAACCGGGGAAATCCTCCTGATGTATAAATCCTCCTCCGAAGGACCTGAGCCGCCCTTGCTTCTGGGCGTTTCAAAAGCCCAAAAACCACACGGTCCCTATACCCGGCTGAGCGACCAGCCCATCTTCCGTTTCGAAACAGCGGAAAATCAGGAAAATGATGTGGAGGACCCATTTGTCTGGTATACCAACAGCCGCTTTGAAGCCATCATGAAAGACCGCTTCGGGCACATCTGTGGCGAAGAGGGGGGCGGAATCCGCGCCTGGTCATCCGACGGGGTAAAATGGAACTTATACAGCCAACCCCTCGCCTATTCCAAAACCATTCGCTGGAATAACGGGGAAACCACGGTTCAAAACCATTTTGAAAGACCGTTCCTGCTCATTGAAGACGGGGTGCCAACACACCTTTTCGCGGCTACAGGCAAAGGACCAAAAGCCTGGCAGTTTGAAGATACCTGGAATATGGTTATCCCTCTGGACACCAATTATTGAGCGCCAGAGGGGCTTGTTCTAACCCGGAATATTCAGCCCGGTGGTTTAAGGCCTCGCGTGTTGAGCTAGCTTTAGCGTTTAATTTGTTTTTGGGTGAACACTCGGGAGGAGGAGCGCAATCTTCAAGATATTTCCCATGTCTGCAATATGTCCACAGCATGTCCTTGTCCTTTTCAAATATTTCTTTTTCCTTGCACTACCCGTTCCAGGCAGGGAAAATAAGTCATGTTAAAATCAATTCATCCCCTTGCATTATAAGTTATGAATGAATTCTCTCCTTTGGACCTGGAACTGAACCAAAAAAATTTTAATGCCTCAAAATGGAAAAAGAGAACATAAACCGGGAACTGCAACAAAAGTACGATGCAGTCTTTTTCAAAAATCCAATACCGTTGTGGATCTATGACATCGAAACGTTAAAATTTCTCGAGGTAAACCAATCAACCCTCACAAAATATGGTTATTCCAAAGAGGAAATCCTCCGCATGAAAATTTCAGAAATTCGGCCACCGGAAGAACAAAAGAAGTTTGAATTGGAAATTCAAAATACAAATTTCAATGTCCCCGTGACTAACCGGGTCTCAAAGCACCGGAGTAGAAGCGGAGATGATTT
Source organism: uncultured Tangfeifania sp. (assembly GCA_964436325.1). GTDB lineage: Bacteria > Bacteroidota > Bacteroidia > Bacteroidales > Prolixibacteraceae > Tangfeifania. The sequence goes on along the minus strand of CAYTDH010000047.1, from coordinate 12,929 downwards.
TTACGTTCACCTGACTGCCCATCCTGTTATTTTTCAGGAGAAGCAAGCCCGTCTGGTTTCAGTTCAGGACATTACCCGTCAACTAAAGGCAGAAAAAGCGCTAAAGAATCGTGAATCAAAACTGCAGGAATCCATTGCAGCCAGGGATAAATTATTCTCAATTATAGCCCACGACTTACGCAGTCCATTCAATGCATTTTTAAACATGACCGAACTGATGATTGACAAGTTAGAATCCTTCTCCAGAGAACAAATCCGGGAACAACTGCGCCAAATGCATGTTTCAGCCACCTATAGTTCCGAGTTGCTTCAAAACCTGCTGGAATGGTCTGTCATTCAACGCGGAACGCTAATACCCCGGCCTTCCGTTTTCAGGTTACAATCAGCGGTAAGCAGCCTTTTGGATATGAACAGGCAAATTGCCCATAACAAAGGCATCACCATCTCCACGCAAATCCCCGAAGACCTGACCATTTTTGCTGACCGGGAAATGATTAGCACCGTTTTAAGAAATATTTCCAGCAATGCCATCAAATTCACCCCCGAAGGAGGGGAAATCAAAATGGCTGCCCGACCTTTGTCTGGCAAGCAAATCGAAATAACAGTTATAGATTCCGGCATTGGCATGAATACGGAATTAATGAACAACCTTTTCAATCCAGAGGCCCTTAAAACCCGTCGGGGAACTGCGAACGAATCGGGAAGCGGACTGGGGTTAACCATTTGCAGGGAATTTATGGAAATGAACAATGGCAAAATACGGGCAGAGAGCCTTCCGGGAAAAGGAACAGTATTCTTCCTTGAATTGCCCTCGCAAGAATAAAATCTCCGGAACCTTACCCCTTAAAAACAAAAAACATTTGTTTTTTTTGAAATTTTAAAAATTAAACAGAAAAATTGTCCTTTTTGGTAAAATTTTTGTTGTATTCTTTTTTGAGAACCAAAGAATTAAGTTGGTTGGAAAAAAAAAAGGGTTTCGACACCGATTTTGAAATTCGTGAAAATTTGATTTGTGAATAACAATTATTTTTTATCTTTAAGCCCTTCAACGCGAAGGGCGGAAGATTGAAACGAAACAAATAAAAAAATAGCACTATGGAAGTAAAAAAATCACCAAAAGCAGACCTGGAAAGCAAAAGGAATATTTTCCTTTGGATAGGATTGGTTCTGGCCCTGGGATTTGTACTTTTTGCTTTTGAATATAAAACGACACCTAAAGCTACCGGCTCTTTGGGTGAAGTTCAGGAGCAGGAAGTAGAAGAAGAAATCATCCCGATTACCCGTGAACAGGAAGTAAAACCTCCGCCACCTCCACCACCGCCAAAAGTGGTTGAAGTGTTGAACATTGTGGAAGACGATGTGGAAATTGAAGACGAACTGGTTATTGATGACACGGAAGCCGATGATGAAACAATCATTGATGTGGCTCCTGTAATTGAAACAGAGGAAGAGGAAGAAGAGGAAGAATCCAAAGTATTTTTCATTGTGGAAGACATGCCCGAATTCCCGGGAGGAGAGCTTGCCCTGCGGAAATACATTGCCAACGCCATCAAATATCCTGTCATTGCACAGGAAAACGGTATCCAGGGCAAAGTTTATGTAACCTTTGTAGTGGATAAAGACGGAAGTGTATCCAATGCCCGCATTGCCCGTGGCGTAGACCCGTCGCTTGACAAAGAAGCGCTCAGGGTGGTGAACACGCTGCCAAAATGGAAACCCGGGAAACAGCGTGGTGAAGCAGTACGTGTATCCTACACTGTACCCATCAACTTTGTATTGCAATAAACAAAAAAAATAAAACAGCCTGATACTCCTGATCCCCGGTGGGGTCAGGAGTTTTTTATGGTGGGAACCCTTATCCCCCCTGGAAAAATCAGTAAAAGCAAAAAAATATATGATTGAAACCACCCCGGAAACTGAGAGAGCCGTCATTGTCGGGATTATTTATAAAGGCCAGGATGAAAAACAGGCCAAAGAATACCTGGATGAACTCGCCTTTCTGGCAGACACCGCCGGAGCAGAAGTCATCAAGAGGTTTACCCAAAAACTCGACATCCCCAATGTCTCTACCTTTGTTGGCCCCGGAAAACTGGAAGAGATCGGGAATTACATCAAGGTAACCGAAGCCGACACGGTTATTTTCGATGATGAACTAACCCCAACCCAGCTCCGCAATGTGGAGCGCCGCCTCGACTGCAAAGTGCTCGACCGAACAAACCTCATCCTCGATATTTTTGCACGACGTGCCAAAACGGCCCATGCCAAAACCCAGGTAGAACTGGCCCAATACCAATACCTGCTCCCCAGACTAACCCGTATGTGGACCCACCTGGAACGGCAGCGGGGAGGAATCGGCCTTCGTGGTCCGGGAGAAACCCAGATCGAAACCGACCGCCGGATTATCCTCGATAAAATCTCCAGACTGAAAGAACAACTTAAAAAAATTGACAAGCAAAAAGCCACACAGCGGAAAAACCGGGGCAAGCTGGTGCGGGTAGCCCTGGTAGGATATACCAACGTAGGGAAGTCAACCATCATGAACATGATGGCCAAATCAGAAGTATTCGCTGAAAATAAGCTCTTTGCTACCCTTGATACCACTGTCAGAAAAGTTGTTATTGTAAACCTCCCGTTTTTACTTGCCGATACTGTGGGCTTTATCCGAAAATTGCCCCACGACCTGGTGGAATCCTTCAAATCAACCCTCGATGAAGTCAGGGAAGCCGACATCCTGGTGCATGTGGTGGATATTTCGCACCCAGGGTTCGAGGAACAGATCGATACCGTAAACAATACCCTCAGTGAAATCGACTCGGGAGAAAAACCGGTCATCTATGTCTTCAACAAAATAGATGCCTATTCCCACGTGGAAAAGGATGAAGACGACCTCTCCGAAAAAACCCGGGAAAATATTACCCTCGAAGAGTGGAAAAATTCATGGATGGGCAAAAAAAATACCCCTTCTGTTTTTATCTCAGCCAAACAAAAAGAAAACATCGAGGACTTCAAGAAAATCCTTTACAGCGAAGTCAAGAAAATTCACTCCCAGCGGTTTCCCTTTAACGATTACCTGTATGATATCACCTGGGAAGATGACTAAAACCCAACACCTGAAAAATGCATTTTCAGGAGAAAGGATCTGTTTTTTTATTTCCCTTATTTTTGAGGTCCGGCATTTTATCGGTATTCAAACAAAGTGAATACAAATCGGTGCGCCGGTCTTTGAGATTCCGCACCGCGCCAAAAGTATGAAGTTCCTTCAACAGGTCAAGGTCTACATCGGCCACCAGAATCATTTCGGTATTGGGGGTGGCTTCAGCTTTAATGCCTGTGGTCGGAAAAGAGAAATCGCAGGGAGTGAAGACCACCGACTGGGCAAACTGAATATCCATGTTTTCCACTTTGGGCAGATTCCCCACCGACCCGGCAATGGCAACATAGCATTCATTTTCGATGGCCCGCGAACGGGCACAGTACCTGACCCGGGAATACCCGTTCTGTGTATCGGTAAGAAAGGGCACGAACAAAATACTCATCCCCTCTTGTGCCAGGATGCGCGACAGCTCCGGAAATTCCACATCGTAACAAATCAAAACACCCACCGGACCACAATCGGTCTCGAATACTTTCAGTCCGTTCCCGCCTGAGAGTCCCCAGGTTTTAATCTCATCGGGCGTAACATGTATCTTTTCATAAGTTTCCCAGGTCCCATTGCGGCGGCATAAAAAACCGGTGTTATAAAGTTTGTCATCGCGCACCAGCGGGAAACTGCCCGTTACGATATTAATGTTATAGGTAATGGCCAGATTAATAAACCTTTCCAGTATCTCATCCGTGTATTCTGCAAGCTTTCGGATGGCCTCGGCATACTCGAGATGATTGTAGTCGGCCATCAACGGAGCGTTAAAATACTCGGGAAAAAGAATAAAATCACTTTTGTAGCTGGCAACGGCATCCACAAAGTATTCTACCTGGGTAAACAACTCATCCATATTCTTGTAAAGCCGCATCTGCCATTGGATGAGCCCCAGCCGTACAACGGATTTATAACCACTGGACTTGTCGGTGGTCTTCTGGTAATAAATATTGTCCCACTGCAACAGAACGGCATACTCCTTCGATTCCTTATCGCCGGGCATATACCCTTTCAGCACTTTTTTAACGTGAAAATCGTTGGACAACTGAAATGTCAGTGTCGGATCGTAGATTTCCTTGTACTTGACTTTCTGAATGTATTCCCGGGGCGACATGGAATCGGAAAATTTATGGTAATTGGGAATGCGACCGCCAAAAACAATGGCACGCAGGTTTAACTGCTCACAAAGTTCCTTCCGGGCATCGTACAAACGGCGTCCCAGTCGCATCCCCCGGTATTCCGGCCGGATAAATACATCTATCCCGTAAAGGGTATTTCCCTTGGGATTATGGGTGTTAAAGGTGTACCTCCCCGTTATCTCTTCATAGGTGTGGTCGTCACCAAACAGTTCATACTTCACAATGATCGACAAAGCAGAGCCCACCACAACATCATCAACAACAACTGCAATCTGCCCTTCCGGAAATATTTGAAGCAATTTACCGATATCCTTCTCCAGCCAGTAATCTTCGGGCCAGTTGGCATAGGCTTGAAGCAGCGACTTTTTTAGTTCCCCGTAATCGTCGATATTGAGCGGACGCAGTTCTACTTTCCCGATATTATCCATTTCCCTTACCTGTTCCTTACCCAACTTCTCCTTTGGCAATCAGCCATTCCGCAATTTGAACAGCATTCAGCGCAGCGCCCTTCTTGATTTGATCACCTACACACCAGAAGGTCAGGCTGTTACCACTGGCAATATCCTTGCGAATGCGCCCCACGTAAACATCATCCTTACCTGCGGCAAAAAGCGGCATGGGGTATTCATTTTTGGCCGGATTATCAATGACCGAAATGCCTTCGGTCTTTTCAAAAGCTTCTTTTACTGCCTCAACCGAAAGAGGGTTTTCAGTTTCTACCCAAATAGCCTCGGAGTGGGCGCGGGCTACGGGAATCCGTACACAGGTAGCACTCACTTCAGCACTTGTATGCATGATCTTTTTGGTTTCCCAGTTCATCTTCATCTCCTCTTTGGTGTAGTCGTTGTCAAGAAACACATCAATATGAGGAATAATATTCATGGCCAGTTGATACTGAAATTTGGATGAGGTCGTCTCTTTGCCGGCAGCCACATCTTTGACCTGCTGCTCAAGTTCGGCAATTCCCTGGGCGCCCGCACCACTGGCCGCCTGGTATGTGGCCACCCGGACATTCCGTATTTTCGACAAATCCTCAATGGGCTTCAATGCCACCACCATCTGTATGGTGGAACAATTAGGATTGGCAATGATATTCCGGGGCCGGTTCCGGGCATCTTCCGGGTTCACTTCAGGAACCACCAGCGGAACGTCGTCGTCGTAACGAAAAGCACTCGAATTATCTACCATGATGGCCCCATGTTTGGTGATGGTGGGGGCAAACTCTTTGGATATGCTGCCACCAGCCGATGTAAGGGCAATATCGATCCCTTTGAAATCATCGTTATGCTTCAGTTCCTTTACGGTAAGTTTCTTTCCCCTGAATTCATATTGCTTCCCGGCACTCCGGGCCGATCCGAACAATACCAGTTCATCCAACGAAAAATTTCGTTCATCAAGTACACGGAGAAATTCCTGTCCTACGGCTCCGCTTACTCCTACAATTGCAATCTTCATCTTATTTTGTTTTTGTAACTATTCAATCTTCAATCAAACAAATCACTGAAATAATCAGTCAATGCCTTCACCCTCATGCCATCATCCCTTTACTCTGAAGTCAATGACAATTCATGGACACTTCACTAAAAAACGGTTTGCTGGCTGTCTTTTTCATTAAAAATTTCGTAAAATTACGCATTTGACAGAAACCAACGAAATGAAACGAACACAAATGAGGTAAAAAGTCATAAAGAAATGAAACCCCCGATTATTTTGCAATTTTTATCTGTAACACTTTTTCTCACAAGTCCGGTAATACAGGCCCAGGATATCTGGCAGGAATATTTTAACATCCCCGGGAAAGGTGTCTGGGGCGTAAACAATGATTCAACCGGCTACAACATGGAAGGAATAACTACCTGGACACTCGCCCATTCCGGAGTATCGCTGGCCGATTCGGAGGATTATGCCAAAACGGTTCCCACTTCAGGAGGCCGTTTCGAATGCCGCGACATCGATGGTGAAGTGACCTGGCAATCGGAAATTATTGATATTTCCGGATACAACAAGGTAACCATTCAACTCACCGCTTACGAAACGGGAAGCGGGGCTAACCCGGAAACTAAATACCTGAAAGCGCTTTACCGGCTCAATAAAGGGGAACCGGTTCCTTTCAGCACAAATGGTACCAATACCGGAAACTGGGGCTCCAGAGAGGCCATTCAGGATGGGATTCAGGGTGAAACCCTGCAAATCATCTGTGTCATGGGCAACCACTATGCCAATGACAAGGTTACCCTCGATGAGGTCAGGGTTTGGGCAAAGCAAGAAACCGGACCGCCCGTACAACCCTTTGAAATCGTCATCAACGAAATCATGGCTGATCCCTGGCCTGTTAAAGGCCTTCCCCGGGCGGAATACATTGAATTATTCAACACAAGGTCCACGCCTGTCAATACCAGTGGCTGGCAACTCAGGGTCAACGGCGAAACAAAAGACCTTCCCCCTGGCTCCATTGCCCCGGACGAATACCTGATTCTTTGCTCTGCCAGCTCCGGCAAGGCGCTGCAACCTTTCGGAAACATTGCCACAGTTCCGGGGTTTCAGGGCCTCCTCAACAATGGGGCCTCGGTGGAAATCCTGAATGAAAAAAAAACCGTCATTGACCGCACAGACTACAAGGATACCTGGTATGGTGATGAAGAAAAGAACGACGGAGGGTGGAGCCTCGAACGCATAGATCCCAATCGCCACTGCCACCAAAAGGGAAACTGGAGCGCCTCGGTTAATCCACGGGGCGGAACACCGGGAAGCGAAAATTCCATCCTGCAGGATAATCCCGATAACCAACCTCCGCGGGTAAAATGGGTGGCCGCTTCCTCCCAACATATAGCGGAAATCAGTTTCTCGGAACCCATGGATACTAACCAGTTAAGAAATCATAAATGTTTTCTGCTTGAAAATGAGTACCCCCCAGACTCCATTCGCTGGAATACCCCGGAAAGGGCTGTCCTCCGTTTTAATCAGCCCTTTCAAAAAAACATAACCTATAGTCTGAAGGTTAAAGGGATGGCCGATAAATGTGGAAATCCCCTGCCAGAACAGATATGGGAAATCCAGTGGATTACCATTGAACCAGATGATGTCGTCATTAATGAAATCCTGTTTGACCCCTTTCCCGGGGGAAAAGACTATGTGGAAATATTCAACTGCTCGGAGAAGCGTATCCCTTTTTACCGGCTGTGGCTGGCTAACCGCGACAAACAGGGCAAGCTGAACCAGGTTTACCGGCTCTCACCCGGGAAATACCCCTTTGAACCTCATTCCTGGCTCGCGCTTACCCAGGATACCAACGCGGTTTTCCCCTGGTATTTTATTGATTGCCCGTCCTGTTTTCTCCAGATGGAACGACTCCCTTCATATCCGAACTCCGGAGGCGCAGTGGTCCTGCTGAATGACCAAATGGAAATCATTGATGAATTCCATTACACCGATAAGATGCACAGCCCTTTTCTCGCCGATCCCGAAGGTATAGCTCTGGAGCGCATCTCGGTAAAGGAGGCCACAAATAACCCGGGGAACTGGCATTCGGCATCCACCCAATCAGGGTATGGCACACCAGGATACAGGAACTCCCAGTCCGGAAAAGACCTCCCTGAGAAGTTCCGGATTCGTTTTGAACCCGAAGCCTTTTCACCCAACCTCGACGGGTTTAACGATGAATACCTGATTCACTACACCCTTGAAAAACAGGGCTATCTAGCCAATATTTTCATTTTCGATGTCAACGGACAACCGGTTATGCAACTGGCAAAAAATGAAATTCTGGGTCCTTCAGGTACCATCTCATGGGACGGAAAAGACCAAACCGGCAGCCTACAGCCTCCTGGCATGTATGTGGTTTTGGTAGAAATTTTCAATGCCGGGGGTGTTCTCCACAGAATCAAAGACGGCATAACATTAACCCGGAAAATGGATTAATCCTTATCTTATTCCCTTTCCATTATCTTTTCCCATCTGTGATTTAGTCCTGGCCCATCTGTAGAATATTCATCCGTGTTCATTCGTGCCATTCGTGATTAACTCCATATTTGCCGCATGGCAAATTCTTTCGTGCACATTGGTGAAATTCGTGGCTGAATTCATTTGCCGCAAGGCAAATTCTTTACGAAAATCTGTGTCTGTCCATCATTCAAAATGGACGCAAAATTTTGCGCCCCTACATCCCCTAAAAACGCCATTCCATTTTTCAATTTCACAATTTATCAATTCATCAATTTCACAATTTCCCAATTTGTCAATTTATCAATTTCCCAATTTTCCTTACATTTAACCAATCGATTCCACATCAACGCTTGCCCATGGAAAATGAAGAAAAGACGGTCAATGAAATCCAGGCCCGGATGGCAGCCCTTTGCAGCCGCTCGGAGCAGTGTTCTCCCGATATCCGGAAGAAAATCATTGCAGCAGGCATCAGCAGTGATGATGCCGAAGACATCATTCAAAAACTAAAGGATGAAAAGTTCATTGATGATGAACGGTATGTAAGCGCTTACACTTCCGAAAAATTCCGGATAAATCAGTGGGGCAGGGTAAAGATGCGTTACTACCTGCACATGAAGGGCCTCAGTGACAGCTTAATTCAAAAAGGGCTGGAGTCACTGGATGAAGAAAAATACCACAAGGTATTGGTTCAACTAATGAAAAAGAAAGCGCGCTCGGTCAAAAAGAAAAACCCTTATGAAAAGATGGGACAGGTTATCCGTTTTGCACAAAACCGGGGGTTTGAACCCGAATTGATCCACCGCTACCTGAACGAGATCATCAAAACACCTTAATCCCCGTAAGCTGGGGGAAGCACCTTCTGCGTGGCCCCAACCAAAAATTCTTATTACCTTTGTCCTCTATACACAAATAACAGAGATTATGGTTTTAAAAGAACAGGTCAAAGAGCTGTTTGAGCGCCGGGATGCGCTGAGGAGGCATCTTTGACTACGATGCACGAATTACAGAATTAAAAGAAGAAGAGTTAAAAACACAGGATCCCGAATTCTGGTCCAATCCCAAAGAGGCTGAGGCCCAGATGAAAAAGCTCAAGGCGATCAAGGACTGGACGAAAGGTTTTGAAAAGGTGAACCAGGCTGTTGAGGATTTCGGGGTGCTTTATGAATTTTTCGAGACAGAGGAAGCCACTGAAGAAGAGGTGGATAAGGCCTACGACCATGCCCTCCGGGAGGTGGAAGCACTGGAAACCCGCAACATGCTGCGCAACGAAGAGGACCACCTTGGGGCTGTCCTGAAGATAAATGCCGGTGCCGGAGGAACGGAAAGCAACGACTGGGCTGAAATGCTTTTCCGGATGTACAGCCGGTGGTGTGAAGCCAGCGGTTACAAAATAAAAGTGGCCGATATGCAACCCGGCGACGAGGTGGGCATCAAGAGTTGTACCATGGAAGTGGAAGGCGAATTTGCTTATGGATACCTCAAAAGCGAAAACGGCGTGCACCGCCTGGTGCGTTTGTCGCCCTTCAATGCCCAGAATAAGCGGATGACCTCTTTTACGTCGGTATATGTTGCTCCCTTGGTGGATGAGTCCATCGAGGTGGAGATCAACCCCGCCGACATCACGTGGGAGACATTCCGAAGCGGAGGAGCAGGAGGACAGAATGTGAACAAAGTAGAGACCGGCGTCAGGCTGCGTCATGCCCCCTCCGGCATTGTGATTGAAAATACCGAAAGCCGGTCGCAGGGAGGCAACAAGGAAAATGCCTTACGGCTTCTTAAATCGCAGCTTTATGAAATAGAGCTCCGGAAACGCCGCGAGAAGGAGATGGAGATCGAATCGCAAAAGAAAAAAATAGAATGGGGGTCCCAAATCCGCTCCTATGTGCTTCAGCCTTATAAAATGGTCAAAGACCTGCGCACCAACTACGAAACCGGAAATGTGAGTGCTGTTTTAGACGGCGATCTCGATGACATGATCAAAGCCTACCTCATGGAATTCGGAGGCCGTTAAAGCACCGGATGCTTTCTACCCGGAGGAAAAGTGCACATCGACTGCCCTGCCGGCAGCCAAAAATTTTCCGCTTATCGGCGTATGGCCCTTTGCCATCTCAATGGTTTTTGCCATTTTAGGGAAATTATTCGGGTGAAACAAAAACGCTCAAAAGGTTTTATCATGATATCGAACGAAAACTTCATCAACAGGGAGATTAGCTGGCTTTCTTTTAACGAAAGGGTTTTGCAGGAAGCAGAAGACCCCAAAACGCCCCTTTTTGAGCGTATCCGGTTTATCGGGATTTTTTCCAACAACCTCGATGAGTTCTTCAGGGTAAGGGTGGCTACCGTGCGGCGCATGGTGGATATCGGCAAAGATGAAGAAAACCTGCTGGGAAACTTTACCCCCAAAGAATTGCACGACAAGATCCATGAAATCGTTCTGGAGCAGCAATACAAAGTTCAGTCTATATTCAGGGATATTCTGACAGCACTGAATAAAAACAATATCTTCATCGTCGATGAAACGGAACTGAACCAAACACAAGGCATCTTCGTGAAAAAATACTTCTACGAAAAGGTGCTTCCCAACCTGGTTCCGATTATGCTGAGTAAAAAGAACAAATTCCCCTACCTGAGGGATCGTTCGGTTTACCTGGCCGTGAAACTTTCAAAAAAAACAGATCCTTCCGACTTTGCCTATTCGCTTATCCGGATTCCCGGCATCTCCCTGCCCCGTTTTCTGGTCCTTCCCAAAGAGCGCAAAAAAACCTTTGTGATGATGCTCGACGATGTTATCCGCTATTGTTTTGACGACCTCTTTTTCTATTTCGATTACGACCACTATGAGGCGTATACCATCAAAATTACGCGTGATGCTGAACTGGACATCGATGATGACATATCCAAAAGTTTCATTGAAAAAATGAGCAGCAGCCTCAAAAAAAGGAAAAAAGGGAAGCCGGTGCGATTGCTTTACGATCGCAACATTCCCAAAGATTTTCTGGACTTCATGCTCAAAAAAATGAAATTGGACAACAAGGAAAATACTGTGCCCGGTGGACGGTACCACAATCACAAAGATTTTATGAATTTCCCCGAAGTAGGCCAGAAACGGCACTACTATCCCAAGCTACCCCCATTCAGAAACAGGGACTTACCTCCCAATACCAGCATTCTGCGGGTCCTCCGGCAAAAAGATGTCATGTTGCATTATCCTTATCAGACCTTCAACCATTTCATCGATTTCCTTCGTGAGGCAGCCATCGACCCGCAGGTCAAAGAGATGGGCATCACCATCTACCGGGTCGCCGACGATTCCAAAGTAATCAATGCCCTGCTGAATGCTGTGCGTAACGGCAAAACAGTAACAGTTGTCATTGAACTGCAGGCCCGCTTCGATGAAGAAGCCAATATCTACTGGTCCAATAAGCTGCAGGAGGAAGGGGCCAATGTCATTAACGGGGTGCCTGGGGTGAAAGTACACAGCAAACTGGCGTGGATCAAAAGAAAAGAAGACGGGGACTACCGGAATTATGCCTATATCGGCACCGGCAATTTCCATGAAGGAACGGCAAGGGTTTACGCTGACGATGGATTACTCACCGCCGACCCCCGGCTTGCAGATGAAGTGGAAAACGTCTTCGATTTTTTGAAACAAACCTACAAGCATTATACCTACAACCACCTGGTGGTTAGCCCCTTCTACATGCGCGACCATTTCAGCAAATGCATCGATCGCGAAACTGAACTGGCCAAAGAGGGGAAAGATGCCTGGATGATCCTGAAAATGAACAGCCTGATTGATACCGGAATGATGACCCGGCTGTACAAAGCAGCAGAGGCAGGGGTAAAAATAGAACTGATCGTGCGGGGAATATTCGGACTGCGTCTGGACAAGAAAAAATACCGGAACATTTCAGCCATCAGCATTGTGGACAAATACCTGGAACATTCCCGCATTTTCCTTTTTGGCAACGATGGCGACGAAAAAATGTACATCTCCTCTGCCGACTGGATGACGCGGAACCTCAACCGCCGCGTGGAAGTGGCATGCCCCGTTTACGATGAAAACATCAAAACGGAACTGCGGGAGATGCTTCAGATTCAATTACGCGACAACACCAAGGCACGTATCCTCGACCCTCAGTTGCAGAACAACTACAATAACCGAAGCCAGGACTCTAAATACCGGGCCCAGGAAGATTATTACAATTACATCAAAAGAAAACACCATTTTACCATGAAGCTCTATCACAATCCACGCTGCGCAAAAAGCAGGGCCGGCCTCAAATACCTTGCCGAAAAGGGCTATGATATCGAAATCAAAAAATACCTCACGGAGGGAATATCGGAAAACGAACTGAGAGAGGTGATCCAAAAAACCGGGGGAAAACCCTTCGATTTTGTGCGTACCCAGGAAAAAATCTATAAGGAAAATTTTAAAGGGAAAGAATTTTCAGACGATGAATGGATCAAGATTCTGGTTGAGAATCCGCGTTTGCTCCAGCGTCCCATTGTGGTCAACGGAGACAAGGCCGTCTTAGCAAATCCCCCGCAGGCAGTGGAGAAAATTATCTGAAACTTTTAACGAAAAAACAGAAGGTACAGCAGAGCCCAGACTGAAAAAATGAAATTTTAGTTCTGCCCCTCTGTGCATGCTTTGTGCATCCTTCGCGTCACTTTGTGGTCCCAATGACAGACTTTAACAAATCATTCAT
>CAYTDH010000046.1:0-16672 GCA_964436325.1 uncultured Tangfeifania sp. | reverse complement strand
CAATGCATTACGCCGGGCCCAGAGAGGCAGTGCATCACGCTATCATGAGGAAAAATTTCGGGTGTACGCATTTTATAGTAGGTCGTGACCATGCGGGTGTAGGTGATTATTATGAACCTTTTGCGGCTCATGAGATTTTCGACGAGTTCCCCGACCTGGGTATCGTACCTTTGTTTTTCAGGTCTTTTTCCAGGTAAACCCCCTTTTTCAGGTTGACAATCTGCTCCACAAGTTCACTGGCATGCGCATGTCCTTCTTTTTCTGGTTTGAAAATATGCTGGGTTTTAACTCCGTCGCCCCTCAAAGCCAAAACATTTTCTATTCCCAGAAAATGCAAGTCAATAAGAACATATTCCGTTTCACTTTTGGTAAATCCTCCACAAAGGATGTGCGGGACAACCGGAATTCCATAACGGTGCTGGATGGAGGCTGCTATGGCCACAGTTCCCGGCCTTTTGCGGGTCGTGCGTTTTACAATGGAACCATCGGGTTGTTCTTTGAATTCAACTTCATCCCGGTGAGTGGTGATGTTGATGTATTTCGGATCAAAATCCACCAGGCTTTCAATGGTGCGGTAAATGCGGCCAGGATCATTTCCTTTCAGTGGCGGAAGCAGTTCAAATGAGAAAATGGGTTTTTTTGCGCTATTTATAATGTCTATGACTTTCACTCTTATGCTGTATTATAATTAATCAAATGATGAAATCAGGCTGCTACCTTCCTGAATTCATTGCAAAATTAATAAATCGTTTTGGGTTAAAGCGCATAAACTTCAATTTGAAAGCCAAATGAAGCTTTGTTAAGAAAAAAGAAATTTTCGGCCGGCAAAAAGTAAAGCTACCCGTTAAAATTACGCCCGATGAAAGCAAATATAAAAAAGTCAGCAGAATACTATTGCTCCATCAGGTCCGGATCATAATCTGTTTCATTGACCCAGCCGGCACTGACCTTCTCACCCCCCATATAGCGGTTGTAATAATTGCGTGTTCCTGCAGAATATTCATATTGGTCAAAAATATTTCCGTTTCCCAGGATGCGCGGGTCCCCCTGTGCGGACAACTTTTCAGCCATCTCTGCGGCCAGCTTGTTTTTTGTTTCTGCAAAATCAGGATTTCCGGCGAGGTTTTCCATGCAGAAGGGATCTTCATCAATATGGTAAAGTTCTTCTGCCGGACGCTTCCCGAAATTGAGCTGCCAGTATTCCATCACCCCTTTTTTACGGCGGGTATCCAGAATATAGGTTTTTGTCGGGCTGCCATCGCAATTGAGGTAGCCGGTTTCCGGATTTCCTTTTGGCCAGCGGTCGGGCTTGAAGTTGCGCAGGTAGAGAAATCCATTGGTTATGATGCCTCTGACCGGATATCCCTGATCATCGGGGCGCCCTACATCATGACGCTCCTTTCCGACTAAAACAAAATTGCGGTCCGGGATAACATTTCCTTCCTTTTCGGTATGAAAAAACTCAGTTAAACTCCTCCCGGTAGGGGGTTGCATTCCCGCCTCCTCTGCAGTCAATCCTGCCAGTTCCAGGTAGGTGGGGGTAAAATCGATAAAATTTACAAAATCGGTAATTACCCGCCCCGGATTTGAAATGCCATTGGGCCACATGATGGCCAACGGCAGGTGGTTGGAGTATTCGTAAACCTGTCCTTTAATCCGCGGAAAAGGCATTCCGTTATCGGCTGTGACAATGACCAGCGTATTTTCCAATTCTCCAATTTCCTCAAGTTTTTGCAACATGCTTTGAAGGTGGCTGTCGAAATATTCAATTTCGAAAGCATAATCAAGCATATCTGTTCGCACGGTATCCACATCGGGCCAGAAAGCAGGCACTTCATCAATTTGCTCCTGCTTTTTACCCCCTTTTGTGATGCCGGCTTCGAATTCGTAACGGCGGTGCGGTTCGGTGCTGCCATACCAGAAGCAAAATGGTATGTCACCGGGTCGTGCTTCCAGGAAAGCTTCAAAATTCCGTGCATAGTCATTGTTGTTTATGTGTTTTGCAGGAGGGGTAGTGGAATATTCATCGAACTTCGGGCCGGTCAGCTCCCTTCTTTTCCCGTCGATCTCCCCGGGATTACCAGGAGCCCAGCCTTTGGCCACGCTGCCTACCCAATAGCCGTTCTCACCCAGTGCTTCGGCATAGGTTTTAAATTTTGCCGGGAAATAAGGAGAATGGTTGGCCGCCTCTTCCAGTTGCCAGCTGTTGCGCCCGGTTAATATACACGAACGCGATGGTGCACATTTGGCATTGGGAGTGTAGGCCCGGGTAAAAAGAATGCCCTCGCTGGCCACCCGGTCAAAGGCCGGTGTTTTGACCCAGTCGCAACCATAGGCCCCAAAGTGTTTCCAGGAGGCATCGTCAGCAATGGCAAATAGAATATTGGGCCGGGGAGCCTGTTCCTCCTTGTTGGTGCAGCTCGCAAAAAAAATTACAAAGAATGCATATATAAAAAACTGGTGGTAATACTTCATGCTGATCATCGGTCAGGTTGTTTTTGGTTTAAAAATCAATATAAAAAAGTCAGATTGTAAATTTAACGTTTAATTTTACATCATTCAATTCATCCTAAAAAAAATATCAAAATGCGAAACACTGTTTTTTTGACAGCATTTATGCTCTTGTGGGCTTGTACTTCACAAAAAAAGGAACCTGTAACAGTAGACACAAAAAAATTCGGAACACTGATCGATGGCAAAAAAGTAGATCTATTTACCCTTCAGAACAAAAACGGGATTGTTACGCAGATCACCAACTTTGGAGGACGGGTAGTAACCCTTTGGGTCCCCGGCAAAGACGGGAATTTTGAGGATGTTGTGCTTGGGTACGAAACCATCGAAGGCTATCTGAATTCCAATGAAGTATATTACGGAGCCCTGATTGGACGGTATGGCAACCGCATCGGGGGTGGGGAATTTCTGCTCAACGATACGGTTTATTCCCTGGCTCAGAACGACGGGAAGAACCATCTGCACGGTGGAATAAAAGGATTTAACGATGTGATCTTTGATGTAGAACAGCCTGATTCCAGGACCGTTGTGCTGACTTACACCTCTCCTCACATGGAAGAAGGATATCCGGGTGAGCTGGATGTGGAGGTCAAATACCAGCTCACCGAAGTCAATGAGCTCCGGATTGAATACAAAGCCTATACAGACCGTCCCACGCCAGTGAACCTGACGCATCACTCCTTTTTTAATCTAAAGGGAGCCGGGGAGGGGACCATCAACGATCACCTCCTTCAGATCAATGCCGATTATTATACCCCGGTGAATGAAGGACTGATCCCCACCGGTGAAATTGCTCCTGTGGAGGGTACTCCGTTGGATTTCAGGGAGCCGGCGGCCATTGGAGAACGTCTTGGAGAAGATTTTGAGCAGTTGGAGTTTGGGAACGGATACGACCACAACTGGGTGCTTTATGAAGCAGCAGAAGGACTGACTTTCGCTGCCCGGGTGGTGGAACCCCATTCGGGCCGTACCCTGGAAGTGTATACCAATGAACCGGGGCTGCAGTTTTATGGCGGGAATTTTCTCGATGGCAGCGACACCGGGAAATATGGAAAGACTTACGAACACCGTTCGGCTTTCTGCCTCGAAACGCAGCACTTTCCCGACAGTCCCAATAAGGAGAATTTTCCTTCCACAATCCTGAATCCGGGTGAAGAATATTATTCCGTTTGCGTTTATAAGTTTGGGGTGGAAGAATAAACTTATTTTTAAGTATTTTCCTTTGCTGGTTGTTTTTGGGTTTATTTCTGAAGCATAAAATTTACACGGAACTTTATCGTTTTTCCTTTCAGTCCTGGTATATCAATTGCTGGTGATGCATTTACTACTCTTTTTACTTCATTAACGAGCAGTGAATGCAACTCTGAAAAATCCTGGCTGCTTTCATCATCAGTTTCAGCATCAGAAGGTTCTTCTTCACCAGTTCTTTTTCCCCTCTTTTTCGTGGTATAGCCCACAACTACGACTTCTTCCAGGGAAACGACGGTTTCTTTTGGTTTTGTTTTATAGAAACGGGTTATCCGGCCATCACTTTCAACCGCAGCCCAAAGCTCAACAGTTTCCTGTATGTTGTTTTTCATCGCCTTAACCGGATATTTGATGTTCTTGGCAATAAATTTCCGAAACTCCAGCTCGGTAGTGATTTTATTTTGGGCGGCGTATTTTTTGGTTGTGATCACAATCACTCCGTTTTTGCCTTTTTCGCCGTATAGGCCGGTCGCTGATTTTTCTTTCAGCACATCGATCCTTTCGATATCCTGGGGAGAAATGTTGTCAATGGTTTCCACCCCTTTGCCATCCAAAATGAAAAGGGGAGGCTCACTGCCGGCGGGCGATTTTAACGACATCCTTTCTGATTTCTGGGTTGATTCCAGTCTGGATCTCTCAATTTTTCCTTGCAGGGATTTATTTACCTTATTTTTTGTTTGAATAATGACCACTCCGTTTTTGCCTTGTTCGCCATAAAACCTGGTTCCCGATTCGCCTTTCAAAACATCAATTCTTTTGATGTCGCCGGGGTTCAGGTCGTCCAGATTGCCGTGAAGTATTTTACCGTCAACGATATATAGTAATCTTGGAACCGAGAGGGTTTGAGTTGTCCGGCTCACTTTTACGGGATAATCTTTCAGAACAAATTCGACGGGTACCGTGTAGGTAACATCAACCGGCTTTCCATCCTGACTGCCGGGTTTCCAGTCGGGCATTGAACTGACCACCCTGACGGCCTCTTTATCCATAGGGGGGTGAACACCACGGGCAATCCGGGCACCGGTTACTTTGCCTTCTTTTGTAATTTTGAAACTTACAACTACGCGTCCCTGAATCCCGCTCTCCTTTGCACTTTCCGGATAAATGGTGTTATGGGCAATGTATTGTTTTAATGCTTCTTCCCCACCAGGAAATTCGGGCATCTCTTCCGGTTCTTCGGTTTCATTCTGCGAGACGGGGCGGATAATCCGGGCATTTTCATTGAGGTATTTATAAGACTTCGATTTTGTAGTTATCAGAATTACGCCGTTTTTACCTTTTGATCCATAAATTGCTGTGGCAGAATCATCTTTTAATACACGAATGTTCTCGATGTCCTGGGGAGGAACCTGGTTTATCTCTTTTGTAAATCTTCCGTCAACGATATAAAGCGGTTGAGTGAAAGTATCAATAACCGTTGAACTGGGAATAAGACCTGAATGGTTTCTTTGGGGTTCTGTATTTGTTGCAGCTTCAATTGGCAGGGAATTTTTATTTACCCGCGAAACCCCGGTTTCATTTATTAAATGTTTTTGAGATGCAGGACTGAAAATGAGTTCTTTCCATGCTGTTCCGGCTTTCCCTGTCAATTTTATTTGGTCGTTCCTTTTTTCTACATCAAATAAAAAATCTGATTTCCCGCCCGGGTTTTCCGTCCCGGCAGAAACCATTCCAAATTGATTGATTGCAACTGCTTTATTGTGGTTTACAGAGAAGGTCAGTTTTTTGAAAGCACATCCTTCTAAACCGTGAAGGATGAATTGGTTTTCATTTAGTTCTATTGAAATCAGAAATTTGTCTGTCCTTAAAGTAGAATCAGAAACAATATTGTCATTCATTGAGGAAAAGGCAGCAGCCATTGAGGTATTTTCAGATAATGAATTTGAGAATTTTGTGGGGTGGCTTTGAATCATTTCGGTTTTTACCTCGCGGCCTGAAAGTCCCATTACCAGAACGGCAAACAGAGGCAGGACAAACAGTTGTTTCAGCAGGGCAAATCTATTTTCTGATTTCTTTTTCATGATGACAATGCGGTTTCTGAGTTGTGAACCGTTTAATGCGGTTAAAAACGGCGCCACACCTTTTTTGCCTGTCAGGGCCACCATGGCCAGCTGGTAGGTTTGCGGATCATTGTTTTTTACAATTTCATTGTCGGTTTTGTATTCCAGGTTATTCTTTACCGCATCTTTAATGAGCCATGCAAACGGATTGAACCATTGGAGCAAAAAGAGGATTTCCGAAAAGAGGATATCCAATGTGTGCTTTTCTTTCACATGAATATTTTCATGGGCCACAATCATTTCAAGGTTGGGGCTGTTCAGGGTGTTTTCAGAAAGTACAATCTTGTTGAAGAACGAAAACGGATGAACGTCTCTTTTGGTGATATGTATCCGCCTGCCATAAAGATGTGTACTTCGGCTTTGGCGCACTATACGGATGGCATTGAAATGGCCGGTGAGCAAATGCATCAGAAATCCGGTTATTCCCAGTAAATACAATCCAAACAAATAGTGCGGCCAGAACGAAAGAGGAGCAGAGTTTATTTGAGTTGTTACCAGGGTGCTGCCCGGAAGGGCAAAACTGTTCAAATCGGTTGCCGGCGCCTCGATGTATTTTACGGTGGTAAAGGTGATGAGTGGAATGAGAAAACTCAGTCCCAGTGAAATCAACAGGTAAAAACGGTTAAAAACAAACTGTTTCCGGTTTTGAAACAGCGCCAGGTAAGCGAGGTAAAACGCCCCGGCTGCCAGGGCGGCTTTTCCTATGTAGATCAGGAAACTTTCCATCACTTTTCGTCTTTAATCATTTTTACCAGTTCTTCCAGCTCAGCGGGCGAAAGATCATTTTCTTTTACGAAAAATGCCACAGCGTTTTTATACGAATTATCGAAGTAATCGTTTACTACCTGTTTCATAAACGAGCGGCGGTACTCCTCTTTGGTTATCAGCGGATAGTATTGATAGGTATTTCCGTACTGGTTGTAACCTACAATTCCCTTGTCCTGCAGAAGCCTTACCAGCGACGAGATGGTATTGTAATGCGGCTTCGGATCGTCGTACTTTTCAATGATATCCTTCACGAACGCTTTTTTTAAGCGCCAAAGGATTTTCATCACCTCTTCTTCTTTTCGTGTAAGTTTTTTCATCTCATTATAATTGTTAATGTCAAAGCACATGGATAAAAACAGATTCCAATTGATGCAATAAATTTACAACTGATTTTCCAGTTATGCAACTATTTTCTCAGTTCACTAACGAAAAAACTCGTTGCGTTATGTGAATTGCATACTGGAAACGCGCCGCCATTGCTTCCTGGCCGTGTGGCGGTGAAGCAATCCAGGAAATATTAGCGGGACACGGATGATTGATTATTAATTAAACTCCGATTACTTCCTCCTGAAAACCATGAGCCCCTGAAAAATTTCTATATTTGCATGTTTTTTTTAATCAGGACCAGAAACAACAAATTTATGGTAAAGCGGTTTCAGGAATACAATCAGTTCGATTTGTCCCAAATTAACAAACAAATTTTAAAACAGTGGGAAGAAGACGACACATTTCATAAGAGTATTTCCATACGGGAGGGGCGTCCGACGTTTGTTTTTTATGAAGGACCACCTTCGGCCAATGGGATGCCGGGCATCCATCATGTTATGGCCCGGGCGATTAAAGATATTTTTTGCCGTTACAAAACCATGAAAGGTTATCGTGTTCACCGAAAAGCGGGATGGGACACGCATGGTCTTCCTGTGGAGCTGAGTGTGGAAAAATCGCTTGAGATTACCAAAGACGACATCGGAAAGAAGATTTCGGTTGAAGAATACAATGCTGCCTGCCGGAAGGAGGTGATGCGCTACACCCGGGAGTGGGAAGAGCTGACCCGGAAGATGGGCTACTGGGTGAATATGGATGATCCCTACATTACCTATGACAGCCGCTACATTGAAACGGTCTGGTGGCTTCTGAAGAAGATTTACAGCAAGGGATTACTTTACAAGGGATATACCATTCAACCTTACTCTCCTGCAGCAGGTACCGGACTCAGTTCGCATGAACTGAACCAGCCCGGATGCTACCGGGATGTAAAGGATACGACTGCAGTTGCGCAGTTTAAGGCCATTCGCAATGATAAATCCGAATTCCTTTATGAGGGATTGGATACGGATGTTTTTTTCCTGGCCTGGACCACCACCCCCTGGACCCTGCCTTCGAATACTGCATTGGCCGTTGGCCCGAATATCAGGTATGTTAAAGTTAAAACCTTCAACCCCTACACCGGAATGCCCGGTGTGGTTATCCTGGCTAAAGACCTGCTTCATGTTTATTTTGACCAGGAAATGAAAGGAACGGGATTTGATGCCTTTCAGCCCGGCGACAAAAAAATTCCCTGGCAAATCCTGGCAGAATATTCCGGAGCTGATCTGGCAGGGGTTCAGTATGAGCAGCTCATCGAATGGGTGAAACCCCGGGGTAAGGCTTTTGAGGTGATTACCGGTGACTTTGTAACCATTGAAGACGGGACCGGGATTGTGCATATAGCACCTACTTTTGGGGCGGATGACGACCGGGTAGCCCGGCAAAACGGCATATCCCCCCTGGTAGTGGAGGATGCCGACGGAAAGATGCAAGCCCTGGTGGACAGGAAAGGGCGGTTTTTTCCTACTTCGGATATGGCTTCCTCATTTCTTGAAAATTTTGTGGATACGGAAAAATACCATCCTTTTGCGGGCCGTCCGGTAAAAAATGAGTATGATGATAAACTTGAAGATAACAGTCCTACAGTGGATGTGGACATTTCGGTGATGCTGAAGCGCGAAAACAAGGCGTTCAAAATCGAAAAGCATGTGCATAATTATCCGCATTGCTGGCGGACCGATAAACCGGTTCTTTATTATCCGCTCGATTCATGGTTCATTAAAACCACGGCCGTGAAAGACCGGTTGGTTGAACTGAACAATACCATTAACTGGAAACCGCAATCCACGGGTTCAGGCCGTTTTGGTAACTGGCTCGAAAATCTGGTTGACTGGAACCTTAGCCGTTCCCGTTTTTGGGGGACTCCACTTCCCATCTGGCGTACTGAAGATGGCTCGGAGGAAATTTGTATTGGCTCCGCAAAGGAGCTGATGACTGAAATCGAAAAATCCATGGCTGCAGGGTTTATGGACAAGAATCCTTATGAGGGATTTAAACCCGGAGATAACTCCACAGCAAATTATGAATTGATGGATTTGCACAAACCTTACATCGATAAAGTGATTCTGGTCTCGCCTTCAGGACAAAAAATGTTCCGGGAGCCCGATCTGATTGATGTCTGGTTTGATTCGGGAGCCATGCCTTATTCCCAGCGGCACTATCCTTTTGAATGGAAAAAGGAATTCAATGACGTCTTTCCTGCTGATTTCATCGCTGAAGGGGTGGATCAAACCCGTGGATGGTTTTTTACTCTCCATGCCATTGCCACCATGGTCAGTGATTCCGTTGCTTTTAAGAATATTATTTCCAATGGACTTGTTTTGGATAAAAAAGGCAATAAAATGTCAAAACGGCTGGGTAATGCCGTGGATCCATTCGACACCATTGAGGTGTATGGTTCGGACCCCCTTCGCTGGTATATGATTACCAATGCCCAGCCCTGGGATAACCTGAAGTTTGACATTGCCGGTGTGGAAGAGGTGAAGCGTAAATTTTTCGGAACGCTTTACAACACGTATAACTTTTTTGCCCTGTATGCCAATGTGGATGGCTTTCTTTTTTCAGAAGGGGAAATACCGGTGAAGGAGCGACCTGAACTGGATCGCTGGATCATTTCGTTGCTGAATTCGCTGGTGAAAGAAGTGGGAGACAGCTATGAAAAGTATGAACCCACCCGTGCGGGACGGGCCATCTCAGAGTTTGTGACGGAGAACCTGAGCAACTGGTTTGTCCGGTTGAGCCGCAAACGCTATTGGGGCGGGGAGTACTCAAAAGACAAAATTTCGGCTTACCAGACCCTCTATTCATGCCTGGTAACCGTTGCCAAACTGATGGCACCTGTTGCTCCTTTTTATGCTGACCTGTTGTTTACCGACCTGAACAGTATTACCCAAAAGGAAACCGGTCGGAGCGTCCACCTGATAGATTTTCCGGCATATGATGAGGCCCTGATCGACAGCGGACTGGAAGAACGAATGGGAATTGCCCAAAAAGCCTCTTCCATGATTCTGGCATTGCGCCGCAAAGAGAAAATCAAAGTGAGGCAGCCCCTGTCCAGGATTATGGTACCTGTGCTCAATCCGCACTTTAAAGAGCAGTTTGAGGCTGTAAAGGATATCATTCTTACCGAAGTTAACGTAAAAGGGGTGGAATTCCTTTCCGATACCACCGGAATAATCCGGAAAAAGATTAAGCCCAATTTTAAAAGCCTTGGACCGAGGTACGGAAAGCGGATGAAAGAAATTTCAGGTGCCATTGTCCGGTTCAGCCAGGCTGAAATCAATGAGCTGGAGCAAACCGGGGAGACCGTTCTTTTCGAAGGGGAGGATAAGATCATCCTTACCCGTGAGGATGTGGAAATCCATACCGAAGACATTCCGGGCTGGACGGTGGCCACAGAAGGGCAGTTGACCATTGCCCTGGATATCCACATTACGGAATCGCTTCGTGAAGAAGGAATTGCCAGGGAATTTATAAATAAAATTCAGAACCTGCGGAAAGACAGTGGTTTTGAAGTAACCGACCGCATTTTCCTGAAGATATTGAAGCACGATAAAATAAATGATGCGGTAATCAATCATAAAGACTATATTTGCGACCAAACTTTGGCAATTGATTTGGAACTGGCAGAAAGACTGGATGATACATCGGAGAGGGAAGTGGAGATTGAAAAGGATGTGACAACGAAGATTGCAATAAAGAAACAAATGTAAGGATATGTTGTATGGCCTAAAAAGGATTGAAAAAAATTACTATTTTAGGCCAATTAATTGTGAGGAGAAGGAGGAGGAGTTTAATTAAAACTTTTTGTTATGAAGGAAAAGACCAAATATTCGGATGAGGAGTTGATGGAATTTAAACAAATCATACTTGAGAAACTCGAAAAGGCTCAGGAAGATTACGAAATGTACAGGAATTCGATCACTCATGGAGATGGGAATGATACCCAGGATACATCACCCACGTTTAAAGTACTGGAAGAAGGTGCAGCCACCCTCTCGAAAGAAGAAGCAGGGAAGCTTGCGCAGCGGCAGTTAAAATTTATCCAGCACTTGCAGGCTGCCCTTGTGCGGATTGAAAATAAAACTTACGGGATTTGCCGCGAAACAGGGAAGCTGATTTCCAAAGAGCGCCTCAGGGTCGTTCCGCATGCAACCCTCTGTATCGATGCAAAAAAGAATCATGGATAGCTGAAATATGGGGGATATGAAGAATCGCCGATTCAAATTGTTGGGAATCATCTTTTTTGTTCTAGTTGCTGATCAGGTATTGAAGGTTTGGGTAAAGACCAACTTTGCACTTGGCGATGAAATTGTTGTGTTTAAAGACTGGTTTATTCTTCACTTTGTGGAGAATAACGGAATGGCTTTTGGTTTTGAGTTTGCCGGGGAATACGGAAAATTGTTTTTGAGTATTTTCCGGATACTCGCAGTTATTGCCATTGGATGGTATTTGTTTAAGCTTAACCGCGACAAGGAAATTCCCTTTGGATTTCTTGCCTGCATTGCCCTTATTTTTTCCGGCGCTATCGGGAATATTATCGACAGCATGTTTTACGGGATGATTTTCAACCATAGTTACGGTCAGGTAGCCGACTTCCTGCCCGAAGGCGGGGGATATTCGAGTTTTCTGCACGGAAGAGTGGTAGATATGTTTTATTTCCCTATCATCCAGGGAGAATATCCCAACTGGATTCCTTTTAAACGGGGAGCCGATTTTATCTTTTTTCGTCCTGTTTTTAATATTGCAGATTCCTCCATAACCATTGGTATTTTTTCCATTTTATTGTTTTACCGGAAATATTTCAATGAACCTGCTAAAGAGGGGAAAAGTTCTTCCGGGGAAGAGCCTGCAGGAGATGCCGACCACGAAACAGAAAAAGAGCAATAAAAGGGGTAATCCGACCTCCAACCCCTCCTTTTTTCCTTCATTTTATTTTACCTTTGTACTCCTTCATATAAAATGGTATGGAAAATCAGTTATTACTTTTCAATACGTTAACCCGGAAAAAGGAAGTTTTTAAGCCATTGGTGGCCGGGAAAGCCGGGATGTATGTTTGCGGGCCGACTGTTTACAGCGATTCACATCTGGGGCATGCCCGCCCAAACATCACTTTTGATCTGCTTTACCGCTATTTAATGTACCTGGGGTATCAGGTTCGCTATGTTCGCAACATTACCGATGTGGGGCATCTTGAAAATGAGACAGATGAAACGGGGGAGGATAAAATATCGCGGAAAGCCCGTCTTGAGCAGCTGGAACCCATGGAGGTGGTGCAGAAATACATGAACACGTTCCACCATAATATGTTGCAGTTAAATGTTTTACCCCCCAGTATTGAGCCCCGGGCTTCCGGGCACATCATCGAGCAGCAGCAAATGGTGGAAACACTCCTTGAAAAGGGATACGCCTATGAAGCCAATGGTTCGGTCTATTTTGATGTGGAGAAATACAATGAAAAATACCGTTACGGGAAATTGTCGGGCAGGAATCTTGATGATATAAAAACCAATACACGGATACTGGAAGGACAGGAGGAAAAGCGCAACTCCTTTGATTTTGCTCTTTGGAAAAAAGCCTCGCCCGGGCACATCATGCGATGGCCCTCAAAATGGGGAGAGGGGTTCCCTGGTTGGCACCTTGAGTGCTCTGTGATGAGTATGAAATACCTGGGAGAAGTGTTCGACATTCACGGAGGCGGGATGGACCTGACTTTCCCCCATCATGAGTGCGAAATAGCTCAATCTACCGCCAGTCAGGGCAAGGAAGCTGTGCGGTACTGGATGCACAACAACATGATTACCATTAACGGTCAAAAGATGGCCCGGTCCCTGGGAAATTTTATTACCCTCGATGAATTGTTTACCGGTTCCCATGAATTGCTTGAGAAAGCCTATTCTCCCATGACCATCAGGTTTTTTATTTTGCAGGCCCACTACCGCAGCACCATTGATTTTTCCAACGAAGCCCTGCAGGCCTCGGGAAAAGGCCTTGAACGCCTTTTGAATGCTGCAGAGGCGTTGGATAAACTGTCGGCTTCAAAAACCTCCACGGTGAATGTGGAGGAATGGCGTAAAAATTGTCTGGATGCCCTGAATGATGACCTGAACAGTCCGGTGGCTATCGCGCACCTGTTCGATGCAGTGCGCATGATAAACTCCATCCTGACAGGGAAGGATACCATCACAAAAGAAGATTTGAATACGTTCCGGGTCTTTTTTAAAACCATGGTTTTCGATATTCTGGGGTTGAAGGAGGCCGGTGAAAGCCATTCGGAGACCGGGGAAATGCTGGATAAAACCGTGGAGTTGCTGTTGAACCTCAGACTGGAGGCCAAAAAGAAAAAGGATTGGGCTACTGCCGATAAAATCAGAGATGAACTTACCCGTTTGGGCATTGAGGTGAAAGATACCAAAGAGGGGTATGAATGGAATCTTAAGCAGTGAATTGCCCGGAAGTCTGATGCAGTCCGCGTCCGATGTTTTTGTCAGTCTGAATTTCGAAAGAGTTGATAAAGAGAAATTTGATAAGCGAAAACCGTAATTAAAACAAGAAAAAAAAAGCATATGTTTTCAGGAATAGTAGAGGAATTTGGAACCGTTACCGCCATTGAGAAAGATCAGGAAAATGTGCATTTTACCCTCACCTGTTCGTTTGCCGACGAACTGAAAGTAGACCAGAGTCTTTCGCATGACGGAGTGTGCCTGACTGTGGTGGAAGTGGACAAGATGGCCAAAACGTATAAGGTTACCGCTGTAAAGGAAACGTTGTTGAAATCATCGCTCGGACAACGTGACGTAGGGTCAAAGGTGAACCTGGAACGAAGTATGGTGATGAACGGCCGTCTCGATGGACACATTGTTCAGGGACATGTCGATCAAACTGCTGTCTGCACCAAGGTGGAAGAGTCAGGGGGAAGCTGGTATTTTACGTTTGAGTATGATTTTGACATTGAAAAAGCCAAACTGGGCTACATGACCGTGGAAAAAGGTTCAGTTTCGGTCAACGGCGTTAGCCTTACCGTTATCAATTCAAAGGATAACTCCTTTCAGGTGGCCATCATTCCCTATACCTATGACGTGACCAATTTTCATACGTTTAAAAAGGGAACCATCGTTAATCTGGAGTTTGATATTATCGGGAAATACCTGAGTAAGTTGAACACTTATTCCAACCGCTGAGCTTTCCTGGCGTGTTTTCTTTTTTTCTGGAGGCAAACATATTCCGGATAAGTGTGTTCTGTTCAATGGAAGAAAGATTAAAACAATATACGGAATGGAACAGACGGCTTTAATAACAGGAGCCTCCAAACGGGTAGGCAAATCCATTGCTGAGCATCTTGCCGGGAGGGGATGGAATATCATTATTCATTTCAATAGTTCTGAAAAACCCGCTTCAGAATTGGAGGCGGAATTGCAGGAAAAGTATCCGGGGCAACATTTTCACCGGTTACAAACAAATCTCGCTGATGAAAAGGAGGTTACAGAATTAATTCCCCGCGCTGTACGTGATTTTGGCAAATTTCAACTTCTGGTCAACAATGCATCGGTATTCGATCCGGCTTATATAACCGAAACCAGTTTTGAATTGCTCAATACCCAACTGGATGTGAACCTGAAAGCTCCTTTTCTTTTGACCCGCGATTTTGCCGCTCTTTGCGGGGAGGGGAACATCATCAATTTTACCGATACCCGGATTACGGTTAACAAATCGAATTTTGCAGCCTATTCCCTTTCCAAAAAAGGGTTATGGGACTTAACGCAAATGGCCGCTCTGGAGCTGGCTCCCCGGATAAGGGTTAATGCCATTGCCCCCGGCGTGACACTGCCTCCCGAAGATAAAGATGAAACTTACCTGCAGGAACTGGCAAAGCACATTCCCATGAAAAAGCCAGGAGGGCTGGTTCCCATACTCCGGAGTGTCGATTATATTTTGGAGAATAATCACCTGACGGGACAACTTTTATTTGCGGACGGAGGGGAAAATTTAGGTCAGAACGTTTAATATTCCAAAAATGGCAAGAATACAAGTTAAGAATTTGTTGCTGAGAACCTACATTGGCTTCAATCCTGAAGAATTGATAAATAAGCAGGATGTGGTAATAAACTTTGAAATTGAAACAGATATTCCCCGCAAGGCTATGGAGGCTGATGAACCTGTGGGTATACTGGACTATAAAACGATTACCAAGAAGGTGATTGCACTTGTTCAGGAAGAACGTTTTAAACTGCTTGAGGTGCTCACCCAAAAGATCCTTGATTTGATCATGGAAGATGAACAGGTCAAAAAAGCCGTTGTTGAGGTAGATAAGCCCCATGCTTTGCGTTTTGCTGAATCCGTTTCACTCAAAATGGAGGCTTCAAGATGAACACCGCCATCGTAAGCATTGGTTCGAACATCAATGCCGGTGAGAATATTTCAGCGATGCTCGATCTTTTAAGAAAGCAGGTTGAGGTTGTCCGGGTATCCCCGATGATCAGGACCAAAGCCATTGGCATTGAAGATCAACCCGATTTCACCAATGGTGCTGTAAAGATCCGAACCCCGGAAAGCCGGGAAGCTTTGAACCGTCACCTGAAAGAGATTGAAGATCAGTTAGGACGCGACCGCTCGGCTCCCAAATTCGGACCCCGCACAATGGACCTGGATATTGTGGTTTGGAACGGGGAGATTGTGGATGCAGATTATTACAACCGCGATTTTCTGCAAAAAAGCGTTCAGGAGATTTCCTGAGGGTTGTTTTGGGCGAACAATTTTCCTAGTCCCTCTACTCCCATTACTTCCGCCAGATCTTCCACCACCACATCAGCTCCGTTTTTTTTCAGGGCTTCTGCATTGCCTTCACGGGCGATTCCGAGGGTAAGGCCGAATTTTCCTTTAGAACCCGCCTGTACTCCTGATACGGCATCTTCCATAACGATGGAACGCGCTGGTTTTACGCCCATAAGCCGGCATGCGGTTGTAAAGATATCGGGTTCGGGCTTTCCGTTTAGTCCCATTTCAGCAGAGACCACCCCATCTACGCGGGCTTCAAACATATCGTCCAGGTTGACGGCCTTAAGGACAGACAGGCAATTTTTACTGGAAGAGGCCACCCCCAGTTTTATTCTCTTTTTTTTGAGGTTACGGATAAGCTCCAGGGTTGAAGGGTATACTTCGGTACCCTCTTGTTCCAGAACCTCCTTAAATGCATTATTTTTTTTGTTTCCCACTCCACAGACGGTCTCTTTTCCGGGAGCATCATCGGGGTTTCCCCAGGGAAGAGCTATGCCGCGGGCTTTCAGGAAAGAATCCACCCCTTTATACCGGGGTTTTCCGTCAACATAGTCCAGGTAATCCTTCCGGGTAAATGGGACAAAGGGGTCTCGGTGTTCTTTTTCCCTTTTCCGGAGTAAGGCGTCAAAGGTTTTCTTCCAGGCTGCAAAATGCGTTACGGCTGTTTTGGTGATAACCCCGTCCAGGTCAAATACCACCGCATCGAAAGGGATGTTTTTGTTCTGAGGCATAATGTTGGTTTTTTGGACACATATATAAAGGTACAACACCTGTTTTGGGGAAGCAAAAAATCCGGACTATAAACGTCTGGAAAAATGATCGACGAAGGTGTTGAAATCCATAGGATAGTTTTCTCCCATGTTTTCCCTGTATTTCGTTTGAAATGATTCGAAATTGAATTTGGCCTGATGCCTGTTGTGTGCTTTCAGCGAAGCCCAGGTTTG
>CAYTDH010000045.1:0-16675 GCA_964436325.1 uncultured Tangfeifania sp. | reverse complement strand
AAAACACCCAGGAGAGCTATGATATCATCAACAACAAGGTAGAGGCGGGTCTGGCAGCTAAGGAGGAGCTCTACCAGGCTGAACTTAACCTGGCAACTGCAAAATCGAGCCTTCAGAATCAGCAGGTTATGTTCGAAAATGCCAAAGACCAACTGAAGCTCTACCTTGGGATGGACCTTAACGAAGACTTTTCAATTCTGGCCGATGTCGCCGTAAATCCCGTTCCTGTTGATCTGGAAAAAGCCATCGATACCGGTCTGGAATTACGCATGGAACTGCGCCAACGTGAAATTGACGTTCAGACGAGCCAGTTTGAATTGATCCGCACCAAATCGATGAACGAATTCCGGGGAGATATGAATCTGCGTTTGGGTATTTCGGGCGATAACCCTCAGGTAAATAAGATTTTCGATGCCCCCACCAATAGTCCTTCTGTAGCTGTAAGTTTCAACATTCCCCTCTTCGACTGGGGCGAGAAAAAAGCCCGGATTGCTGCCCAGGAAGCTGCTGTGGAATCGCAAAAGCTGAGCCTCAGTGACGAGAAGAATCAAATCATCATCGGCATCCGGCAAGCTTTCCGTAACCTGCAAAACCAGTTAAATCAAATTGAAATTGCAGACCAAAACCAAACCAATGCCCAACTCACTTATGAAATCAACCTGGAACGATACAAAAACGGCGACCTGATGGGTATGGACCTCAACCTATACCAGAATCAGCTCTCGGAAAAAAAGATTGCATACGCCCAGGCACTTATCAATTACAGGATTGAGCTGCTTAACCTCAAAATCCAGAGTTTATATGATTTTGAAGCCAACGAACCCATTATCCCTTCAGAACTTTATTTAGACGAACAAAATACCAACACCAGCGAAAATTAGAAACAAATGAAAAAGATAAAATTCATTCCTTTCATCTTCATCATTGCAGCATTTGCATCCTGTAACAACCAGGACCAGTCGGAAGGAACCGAATTGGCGGTGCCTGTTTCGGTAGAAGATGTAAAACTCCAGAGCATTCAGCAATTTGTAACGACCACAGGAACCGTTAATGCTTCCTCCCAAATGGTTGTCAATTCCGAAATGACCGGAGATTATTATCTCCAAAATAATCCCTCCACCGGAAAACCCTATAAGCTGGGTGATCGTGTGGAAAAAGGAGATGTTATCATCCGGCTTGAGGATGAAGAATATGAGAACAACATTGCCATTGAAGCCGTTAAGCTCAATCTGGAAATTTCCAGGCAGGAATATGAAAAACAAAAATCGCTGTACGAAAAAGGGGGAGTTACCCTTTATGAGTTGCGGAATTCTGAAGTCTCCAAGACCAACGCCGAATACAATTACGAAGGGGCACAGATTCAGCTCTCAAAAATGGACATCAAAGCCCCTTTCTCAGGGGTGATTGTAGAGTTGCCCTATTACACCAGGGGAACACGGATTGCCTCAGGTTCTCCCATGGTCACCATGATGAGTTACAACAAAATGTACATGGAGATCAATCTTCCGGAAAAAAACATCACCGAAGTAGAAACTGGGCAGAATGTACTGGTCACCAACTATACCCTTCCCGAAGACACACTGAAGGGCACTGTGTCAGAACTATCTCCTGCCATCAGTCCCGAAACACGGACCTTCACCGGGATGATTGAAATCACCAACCCCATGTTGAAACTCCGTCCGGGAATGTTTGTACAAGCCGATATCATCACCGCTCAGAAAGACAGTGCCGTCGTCATTCCCAAAGACATTATCCTGACTGGCAGCCGCGGAAAATATGTTTTCATTGTTGGGAGAAACAGTGCCGCCGACGACAGGTGGATCACCACCGGCATCCAGAATCAAAACTTTGTGGAAGTCCTGGAAGGACTGGAAACCAATGACCGTTTGATTGTCAGAGGTTTTGAAACCCTGCGCGACGATTCCAAAGTGAAAATCATCCGGTAAGGCCTTCCCGGCAATTCATCAGAAACCATTTAAAAATGAAGAAACTAACACAATTTTCTGTCAATTATCCGGTAACCATCCTGATGATCATCCTGGGCGTCGTTCTGCTGGGATACATTTCGTATGACAAACTGGGGGTTGACCTGTTTCCCGACCTCAATTCCCCCCGCATTTTTGTGGAAATCCAGTCGGGAGAACGTCCTCCGGAGGAGATGGAAAAGCAATTTGTTGAAGACATTGAAGCCCTGGCCATCCGCCAGTCTGATGTTTTACAGGTCACTTCGGTTTCCAAAGTAGGTTCCGCGCAAATAACCGTTGAATATGCCTGGAATAAGGATATGGACGAGGCCTTTCTCGACCTGCAGAAAGCACTCAATACACTTACCCAGAATGCTGACATCGACGACCTTAAAATCACTCAGCACAATCCCAACATGGCTCCGGTTATGCTCCTTGCGGTGACTAACCATGAGATTTCAGACATGAATGAAATTCGCAAGGTGGCAGAAAACTATATCCGGAACGAACTGATCCGGCTCAAAGGTGTGGCGGATGTGGAGTTATCGGGGCAGGAAGAGAGCGAAATCATCATTAAAACAGACCACTACCGCCTCGAATCCCAGGGACTTACACTGGATGAGGTCAGCTCACGTATTCAAAACTTCAACCGCAATGTCTCCGGAGGAAGAATCAGTGAAATGGGGCTGCAATACATTGTTAAAGGGGTTAGCCTTCTTAACGATGTGGAGGATTTTGAAAACCTGATTGTAGGCTATAAACCGGTAAGAAGCGAAACGGAAGGTCAAAGCCGGGTGGAGATGGCACCCGTTTACCTCCGGAATGTTGCCACGGTCTCCATCGGGAACAAGGAACCCGCCAATATTGTCCATTTTAACGGCGAACGTTGTGTCGGCCTTTCCATATACAAAGAGACCAAATACAACACGGTGAATGCGGTGGATCAAATCAACGAGACACTCGTTGATATTGAAAAAGCGCTCCCCGGTTACTCGCTGCAACAGGTTAACAACCAGGGAAAATTCATCAGTAGCGCGATTGGGGAGGTGCAAAATACGGCCTTGCTGGGTATCTTGCTTGCTGTTTTCATCCTTTTCCTCTTTTTGAGGCGTTTGGGAACGACCCTTATTGTCAGCATTGCCATTCCGATTTCCATTATCGCCACTTTCAACCTGATGTATTTCAACGAGCTTACCATAAACATCATGACGCTTGGGGGCCTGGCGCTAGGGGCAGGAATGCTGGTTGACAATGCCATTGTGGTCCTGGAAAATATTTTCCGGAACCACGAAAACGGAATGAGTGTGAAAGACGCTGCGGTGAAAGGAACGGCCCAGGTTGGAGGGGCCATTACCGCCTCCACCCTGACAACCATTGTTGTTTTTCTTCCAATTGTATACTTGCATGGTGCTTCCGGTGAACTGTTCAAAGATCAGGCCTGGACGGTGGCCTTCTCCCTCATATCATCACTTTTTGTTGCCATTTTTGTCATCCCAACCCTTTACCACCGGATTTATAAAAACAAAAAATCTCCGGTGAAAAAGCGTTCGGTAAAAGTGGGCGGATACGGACGTTTTCTCGATAAAATACTCCGGGTAAAATGGCTGGTGGTCTTTTTTTCGGCCATTCTTGTTGCCGGATCATTTTTGCTGGTTCCGGAGATCGGCACTGAGTTTATGCCTAAAACAGAGTCCAGGGAATTCACCATGTCTCTGAAACTCCAGGAAGGAACCGAACTGGAACGCACCGAATCCACGGTTCAAAACATTGAAACCATCCTTTACCAATACCTGGAAGACGATCTCGATAAGATCTATTCCCATTCCGGGCCTGCCACAGGATGGGGCAGTGACGAAACATCGGTATTTGAAGGCGAAAATACTGCAGAGATACAAGTCATTCTCAAAGAAGAATCCACCCGTAATACCGAAAGTGTCATTGCTTCCATCAACAATCTTACCCACGATATCCCGGGGCTTGAGGTTACATTTTCCCAGGAACAAAGTGCATTGAAATCCATACTTGGAACCGATGAGGCCCCGGTGGTGGTTGAAATCCGGGGTGAAGACCTCGAACAAATTGAAGGTATCGTCGGACAGGTAAAAGAAAGGATGGAAAGTGTTCCGGGACTGCTGAATATCCAATCTTCCATTGAAGATGGGGCTCCCGAAGTGGAGGTGGTTGTGGACCGCGTCCGGGCAGGAATGTATAACATTGACATCAGCAGTGTGATTAACCAATTGCAGGACCAGCTTCAGGGGAAAAATGCCGGGCAACTCGAAAAAGAGGGTGAAATGCGGGATATCACCATTAAAGTCCCGGAAAAGGGGCTGCATGAGATCAGCAATATGACGATCAGGGCCAACGACCAGGTCTTCAGGCTTAGCGAGATCGCCGACATCACCTATGGCGTTTCCCCAAAAGAGATTTACAGGAAAAACCAGGTCAGAACCGGAAAGGTCACTGCACAAATGGAACAGGGACTGGCCCTCGATCACATGGCCAATGCCATCCGGCAGGAAACAGCATCCATCGATCTGCCACCCGATTACCGGATAATGATAACCGGCGAAGAGGAAAAACGTCAGGAATCGATGGAAAACCTGAGTTTTGCCCTGCTTCTCTCCATTGTTTTGGTTTACATGGTGATGGCTTCGCAATTCGAATCGCTTATTCACCCATTCACCATCCTGCTGACCATTCCGTTGGCAGTGGTAGGGAGTATTCTCATGTTTTTTGTGCTGAATAAAACCTTTAACATCATGGCGCTCATTGGGCTGATCATGCTCGCGGGAATTGCCGTGAATAATTCCATTATTTTAGTAGACCGCATCAACCAGTTGATACGTGAGGGGCTCGACCGGAAGACAGCGATCATTGAGGCCGGACAGCAACGAATCCGTCCCATTTTTATGACCAGCCTCACAACAGTGCTGGCACTGCTCCCCCTTACCTTCGGATTTGGCGAAAGTGCCTCCCTGCGGTCACCCATGGCGCTGGCCGTTATTGGCGGACTGGTCACCTCCACCTTGCTGACCCTGGTGGTCATTCCCTGTGTGTACGATATTCTGGACAGGATAAAAGGAGTTTTTAAAAAGGGAAATGAATAAAAAAATGAACATAGATAATGCGTGTGAAAACGCTTTCCGGTAAATACAAATCAGTGAATTTCACAACTCTCGTTTTATCCGTGTTCCATTACAATTTTTGACATGAAGTTCATCATAAACAGAAAAATATTCATCAGCATGTTGTTTATCGGGCTTACCCTGTTGGGGTATGTATCGTATAAACAATTGCCGGTTGAGTTGATGCCCAATGCGCAACTCCCGATGCTTTTTGTTCAGATCAATTCACGCATCGAGGTGGACCCCAACTACATGGAAAATCAGGCAGTTATTCCCATCGAAGGAGCAATCAGCACCATGGAGGGCATTGAAAGCATTGAGTCAAACCTGAACAACCGGACTGCAAGCATCCAGGTCAATTTCAAGCAAAATGTCGACTTTCAATACACCTTCCTCAAACTTCAGGAAAGAATTGATCAGATGACTGACGACCTGGATGAAAACTTCATTGTCCGGGTCAATAAAGTTGACATCCAACAACTGTCCAATCAGTTTATGGAGCTGCAAATCCGGGGAAGCGGGGGCACTGACCGGGTGCGAAATATCGTGGACCAGGAGCTCACCGCAGAATTTGAAAATATCGACGGAATAGCATCGGTAACGGTCTTTGGCGGGAAAGAACGGTCTATTGAGGTTACCTACGACAAAGGGGCCTGTGAAGCTTACGGAATAACCCCCTCCCAAATCAGCAATGCCATTGCTCAAAATTCGACCAATCGCACATTTACCGGCTATCTTCACGAAAACCAAAAACAATATTTTGTTCATGTGTCGGCCGAATACGACCAGGTAAGGGATATTGAAAACATTGTTCTTGCAGAAGGACCGGTCTACCTGAAAGACGTAGCCGATGTTTTCTTTGGGGTAAAAGAAGAGGAAACCATCAGCAGGGTCAACGGACTGGATGCGGTTTCCATGATGCTGGTCAGCGATTCCCAGGCCAACCTCATCGAATTGTCGCACGAAGTGCTGGAACACATCAATGAAATGAACCGGAAACTGGCCTCCAAGGGCGTGGAAATTGTCGTTCAGACCAACATGGCCGAAACCATGGAAAAAAACATCAGCCAGATTATTGATCTGGCGCTGGTGGGAGGATTACTGGCCATTTTTGTGCTTTGGATGTTCCTGAAAAACCTCCGCATTGTATCGGTCATTGCCATGGCTATTCCAGTTTCTGTTTTTACTGCCTTCAATCTCTTTTATGCCTTTAACATCTCTATCAACAGCCTGACGCTTGTGGGATTGGTGCTTGCGATTGGCATGCTGCTGGACAACAGTGTTGTGGTCCTGGAAAATATCTACCGGCTTTCGGGCAGGCGATTTGGCCCCGACCAGGCCGTTGTGCAGGGAACAAAGGAAGTATGGCGATCAATCATTGCGGCTACCTTAACCACCATTACCGTTTTCCTGCCCTTCCTGTTTTCTGCCGATTACATGGTAAAACTTTTGGGTAACCATATTGGCGTATCCATTATTTCCACGCTAACCGTTTCTCTTTTGGTGGCCCTGCTGCTTATCCCCATGGCAGCTCATTTTCTGCTCAAAAGAAAATCCTCGCACAATATTTTTTATGAAAAAATTACCACCAACAACCGAATCATCCAGGTTTATATCCTTTTGCTCAAAGCCAGCATGCGTTCTCCGGCCGGAACGGTTATCGGCGCCATCGTGCTTTTTTTTATCACCATATTCATTGTTCTGGCCATCAGTGTGAATAACCTTGAAGAGGTAGAAGAAAATCAGTTTTCGGTTTATGTTACCATGCCTACTGGTTCTACGCTGGAAGCTACCGATAAAGTGGTGGCGGAAGTGGAAAGCAGGCTTGAAGAAATCGAAGAAAAGGAAGATGTCATTGCCAATATTCAGGAGGAGGAGGCGGTCCTGACCATCGTGCTTCAGGAAGATTTTAAAGATATTAACGACCAAACCATTGCTGAAATCAAATCGGAAACAGAGGACCTTATCAATAATATTTCACAAGCTGAAATCAGCTTAACCGCGCCGGCCTCAAGTGCCAGCTTCCGGGGCGCGGGTGGAGGTGGTGCCGGAATGGAAAACTTCAGCCGCTTCCTTGGCATTGGCAGTAACCGCGAACGCATTGTCATCAAAGGAGAGGATTTTGAGGTCATGAAAGGGGTGGCCGAAGACCTGGAATATTACATTGAAGACCTGGAGTCCATCCGGAGTGCCAACGTCAGTGTGTCGGGCAATCGTCCCGAGCTTCACTTATATTTCAACCAATTGTTGTTAACCGAATATGGTGTCTCTCTAAACAACATCGCCTCTGAACTGGGTTCTTTTTCACGTGAATTCAGTTCCAATGTCAACTTCAAGCAGGGGAACGAAGAGTATGAAATTATCATCAAGGAAGATCTTCCGGAAGAGGAGGAGGAAGATGCTGCCGAAAAAGATATTGAAGACCTGCGGCGGCTTCAGGTAAGCAGCAGCCAGGGCGGAATCCATGAGCTCCAGGATATTGCACAACTTGTTTATGATGAAGGAATTTCGGGAATCACCCGGGTGAACCAGGAAAAGCAAATTGAACTGTTTTTCCGTTTTGTGGCAGAAGCCGAACAGTCGAAAGACCTGCTGGAAGCTTACCGGCTGGAGATCGACCAGGTAGTAAGCAATTACAAAATTCCTTCGGGTGTGGCCATTGAAGTCATTCATGAAGAAGACCAGTTTGAAGAATTCTATTTCCTGATTGCGGCAGCTTTCATTCTGATTTTAATGATTCTGGCGTCGGTATTTGAGTCGCTCACCACACCGGTGGTATTGATGTTTTCCGTTCCGCTGGCTGCCATTGGTTCGTTCCTGGCGCTTATATTTACCGGAAACAGCCTTTTCAATGCCAATACCCTCACAGGATTTCTCATCTTGCTGGGCGTTGTGGTAAACAACGGCATTATTCTCATTGACTTTACCAATATCCTGCGAAAACGCGGCTACCGGAAATCCCGGGCGCTGATTACCGCAGGCCTCTCCCGGGTCCGACCTATTCTGATTACAGCCATCACCACCATTGTTGCTATGATGCCGCTGGCCATGGGTCAGGCAGAGTATGTGGGCGCCATCGGAGCTCCCTTTGCCATAACGGTAATTGGCGGACTTGCAGTTAGTACAATACTGACTCTGATATTCGTTCCTACCCTCTATTTTGGAATGGAAAATGCTGTAACCTGGATGAAATCGCTTCATTGGGGACTAAAAGCCCTGCAACTGGTTATTTTTATTGCCGCTGCACTCTACATCTGGTTTGAAGTAGACACCTTCGTCTGGCAATTGCTCAGCTTCATGCTGATTGTCATTCTGATTCCTGGCTTAACAGCCTTTATCTTAACCAGTTTACGACAGGCAAGTTCAAAAGTCATCGACGAGAAAGCATCGATCCGGATTGTTGTGCGAAAACTGGTGAAGATATACGATCGCGACAACCGCTTTATCCGTGAATGGAAATCGGGACTTAAAATCAGAGAACGGGCAGGTTTACTGAAAGATTATAAAAAAGCCCGTGATTTTTATGATTTGATTTGGCAACTCCCGCTGTTTATTTTCCTGGTCTATTTTACTTTTTTCTACCTGAACAGTAACCTGTGGATGTGGGTCATAGCCCATATCATCTAT
Source organism: uncultured Tangfeifania sp. (assembly GCA_964436325.1). Taxonomy (GTDB): domain Bacteria; phylum Bacteroidota; class Bacteroidia; order Bacteroidales; family Prolixibacteraceae; genus Tangfeifania. The sequence goes on along the minus strand of CAYTDH010000045.1, from coordinate 7,956 downwards.
TTTTACCTTTTCCTGCTCTATGTTCCGTTGTCGCAGGTCCTGAAAAACAAATACGAAGCAACGGAAAAAAAATCGTACATCAAAACCGACCGTATCCTGAAAAATATCATTTTCTGGGCAGTCCCCGCATTCTTTTTGTACACCTTTTTCGTGCGCTGGGATAATCTGGGGATGGTTATTTTTGTGGGTGTTTTATGGTTGTTGCTGCTGGTCATCTACAGTTCTTCGGAATACATCCATAATAAAAAACTCAACATTGCCCGAATAGAGGGACGATTCAGTACTCTTCGCAGGGGATATTTCACCATGGTGAGGCAGATTCCGGTTATTGGCAAACGAAAAGTTCCTTTCCGTGCCCTCAACGGGGTTTCACTGGAGATAAAAACCGGCATGTTTGGTTTGCTGGGGCCCAATGGCGCGGGTAAATCCACCATGATGCGTATTATCTGCGGTATTCTGGAACAGAGTTACGGGAAGATATGGATCAACGGACTGGATACGCAAAAACACCGGGAAGAACTGCAGGGCCTTATCGGTTACCTTCCGCAGGCTTTTGGAACTTATGAAAATATGTCGGCCTGGGAATTCCTCGATTACCAGGCTATTCTCAAAGGAATCAAAGATCCTGCAGTCCGAAAAACCCGTATGGAGTATGTGCTGAAAAACGTGCATATGTTTGAACGTAAAGATGATAAAATCGGTTCTTTCTCGGGAGGAATGAAACAACGGATTGGAATCGCCCAGATATTGCTGAACCTGCCACGTATCCTGGTGGTGGACGAACCCACTGCCGGGCTCGACCCCCGCGAACGTATCCGTTTCAGAAACCTGTTGGTGGAGCTGAGCCGCGAACGCATCGTCATTTTCTCCACCCATATCATCGAAGACATCTCCAGCTCCTGTAACCAGGTGGCAGTCATCAACCGCGGGGATTTGAAATATTTCGGAACGCCCAATGAAATGGTGCACATGGGAGACGGTTTTGTCTGGCAAATGACAATCCCTGCCAAAGAATTCGACCAGTTTTCCAATAAACAGCTTATTGTGCACCACATGCGCGAAGGAGAGAATATAAAAGTGCGGCTGCTTTCCCAGGAGAAGCCATCGCCCAATGCCGTCAATGTTTCTCCCCATCTCGAAGATTCTTATTTGTGTTTGTTAAAAGACTTTGTGTAAACTCAGCGAAATGAAACAAAAATTCAGCATAAAAAACAGCATTGTAAATACCACCAAAATGGTACGATACAACCTGAAAATCATTTTTGCCAACCGCTTTATCTGGTTTTTGGTGGCCGCTTTTGCCTTTTTCCTGTTTTTTGCCTTCCAAACTGTTTGGAACCGCGGGACGCTGAGCGAAGGAACGGTATACAACCTGCTGATCTTTCCGGGCATTCTGCTCATCTTCTACCCATCGGTTTTTGGCATCCAAAACGACGATGACTCGCGGATGCTCGAAATTCTCTTCGGGATTCCCAATTACCGCTACAAAATCTGGCTGGTCCGGTTACTCATGATTTATGTTCTTATTTTTATCATTATCCTGGGATTTGCAGCCGTGGCATCTGTTCTCCTCTACAAGATCGACATCCCGGAGATGGCCTACCAGTTAATGTACCCCATCATTTTTATGGGCTCAATGGCATTTATGTTCTCCACGGTCATTAAAAACGGAAACGGAACGGCCGTAACCATGGTATTAATCGGTGTCGCCCTGATTATTCTGCAGGATGCCATCGAGCGGACCCAGTGGAATGTCTTCCTGAATCCCTTTCAAATACCCAATAACTTCAATGAAGTTATCTGGCAGGGGCTCATCACCAAAAACCGAATCTTTATGGGGGTTGGCATAGTGGTCTTTATCCTTTACGGGCTGTTCAATCTTCAGAAAAGGGAGAAGTTTGTTTAATGGTGAAAATCTTCACCGGCCCGAGCAATCCGGAAACCCGCATGTATTTTTCCGCATCAGCGGCATCAAATTTAACCACATTGGTTTGGGTATAGCGCATCGCGGGCTCCCGGGAGCCATCCCCGATTAAACGGTTAACCCAGGAATTGGTGACAGTGACTTCCAGCTTATTCTCCCCCTCCTGAACAAACGGCGTTATATCATGGACAAAAGGGGCGATCCAGCTAATTCCGACCTCTTTTCCGTTAACCTTAACCGAGGCAATCTCCTGTACATTCCCCAAATCAAGCCGGATACTACGATTCTTTAATTTATCCTCCTCCAGGAAAAAAGAATTGAAATAAGTGGCAGAGCCCGCATAGTATTTTATCCTTTCATCGGGATGAGTACTCCAGGACATCAGGGTGTCAAAGCGAACTTTCTCCTGGGGACCCCAGTGTTCTTCAAAATGAACTTCCCACGGGGTCTCCAGAGTATATGAATCCACAGGAGCCGAAACATCAGTCGAGGAGACGGTCCCGTCGGACCAGTGAAAAATCCAGTTCCCAGCCTCCTGAACCTGCCCGGTCACCTGATTATCTTCCCTGAAAAACCAAAAAGAAGGCATTAAGGAGACTGTTTTTGAGACAGCAGGAAACAAAACTACCCCGTCTTTCTCCACCCGGTGAATGTAGTTTTCCTGGTTATCCTCCCTGAAGACCACAAACAAAGACCCTTCTGGTGGCAAATGCAACGGAATATGGGTCATGCCGTCTTCTTCGCGATAAACAACTATTTCCCGGATCTTCCCGGTCACAGGGTCCCAGAGCTCGGGTACTTTTCCGGTCACCCTGAAACTGCAGACCACCTCCTCATAACGGTCGGGAAGATCAGGAAGATACCGGTATTGGGTGTCGTTAATCCCATGCCGTGCCAGGCGGTTCACCACAAAGTAGATATCCTCAGATGAGGTCCTTCGGTGGATAAAATCCAGGTAAGTATCAGGATATGCGCTGTGGAAATCAAAATCGGGAGGTATTTTCAGGGATTCCAGTACCTCCCCCGGGCTTTTGCCCCGGAAGACTTTGCCTTTCCCCACCCGGTTGACTGCGGTCTCATCCCCGTCGCTATTGCCCCACAATTCATCAGCAAGCCTATTCACGCGCTCATCCGAACCGGGATATCCTTTGAGCCCGGAGGCTTTTTGAGGTTTGGAACCAACCAGTATCATGCCCTGGTTGACCAGCTCACGGAGTTTTTCCAGCAACTCCGGTTTTATGGAGGGCTCCTCGGGAAGCACCAGTAACCTGTAGCTCATCCCATCGGGAAGCACAATCCGTCCTTCTTCAATGGTAATATCCTCCATAATAAGGTCATAGCTGCATTTATCCCAGCTATATCCCGGTCCCAAATCGGTCACTTCATCCTTCAAAAAAACAAAATTGGGAGAATCATCGCCATAATAATAAAGGGCATCGGCGGTAAACAATCCCTGGGAAAGCATGGAAGACGTCCGGTTCATATATTCAATAAATGCCCCGGCCTCCTCCCACCAGGTCACATGCCGGTTAAGGTGCGTCCCTGCGAAATAGGAGTTGCCGGGCTCCCCGTATTCATCGGGAGACGCGGTATAGGTATGCCAAACAATGCGGTTAACCCCCGAACAAAAAATCCGGTCAATCACGTTCTTACAGTCTTTGGGTGGCCGTTCCCACTGGGGGCCAATACTTGTGGGTCCTTCGGCAGCAACAAACCGCTTGCCGTAAATATGGGCCACGCTGGCACTCTGTTTGACCGCCAGCCGCTCAGCATCTTTTATGCGATGGGTATTTGAGCGTACCCAGAATTCGCCCATGGGCACATCGTTGTATTTCATGGTCTGAATGGCATCAATGGGAGCCGAATGGGGACCGCCCGATTCCGGATGAGTGAAGAGATCATTTTCACGGGCAATTTCCCGGAACGGTTCATAAAATTCGCCGGCAACCAAATCGGCCACTGTCCGGCGGAAATCATGCAAAAACCGGTTCGAAATATCCCTGCTCCCGACAATCCGGTTCGTCAAAACGGGCAGGTAAGGCGTCATATCATAACCACGTCTCTCCCTGAATTCCTCCATAAAATCATCGGTCCAGTTGGCCACACCCATTTCCCAACTGTCGGTGTGGATGAATTCCAACGCATCCCCGGCTTCCTGAGCGGTTTGAATCAACCGGGAGATGACATCTTCATGGTATTGCATCAGGGCATCCCTGTTCAGATGATCCAGGGACAGCCCGCCCCAGCCATCACTTGCTGTGGATACTTTTGCACCGGTATTGGTCATTCCAAAACGAAGGATAGTCCAATTTCCGGCTGGTATATCCCACCGGAGCTTTTCATCCTCAAAATATCCTGAAATATCTGTGACTTCCGCCTCTTTTAAGGGTGTTTCCGTTCCTTTGTATTCTTCCCTCAAAAGGTGTAACGGATAAATCCCCTTCCAACCAATGGGCTGATTGAGCGTTTTTATTCCCGCATCCTTTATTTGAGTCGCTTGTGATGCCGTATCTGAAAGGTTTCTCACGGCCAGGACTTTAACATCTTTGAACATATTTTGAAAAGCAGGAACAGGCAGTTCTGATTCAAATTTCCCGGGACCTGTCACCGTGGTATCACTCCAGGTCATTTTCTTCATGGCATCTTCCGGGGTCACGGAAGGCCCGCCGGGGTTCCAGCCGCTCTGAACATTGATGGAAAGTTCCAGGCCCAGCCGATCGGCTTCACTCACGGCATGAGCAAACAGATCAAGCCACTCTTCCGACAAAAAAGCGGGTCCGGCTTCTGTTTTCTTAGCCACACGATAGTTGGATGAACCAGCGTCAAAAATAATGGCCCCTCCGTATCCGTTGGCCTTCATCGCTTCCAGGTCTTTCGTTATGCACTCTTTGGTCACATTGCTGTTAAGCCACCACCAGTAGGCCCTTATCTTTGCATTGTTTGGCGGATTCTGGAATTCCTTTTTCAGTTGTTCGTAAGACACATCAAATCGTGTATCATAAGGATTGGATTGGGGACCGCAACCGCTAATGAGCAGAAAGGCCAAAACCCCAAAAAGCAACAGGTTATTTTTTATTTTATTCATTGTTGACAAATTTATTTAAATCCGATAGTAAATTACAGCCCTTCCTTCCCCTGTTCCTGGTATAGTTGACTGAGCTGCTCCCAGCGCTCTTTCATTTCGGCAAGGCGTTCCTGGTTCTTTTGCTTCCAGGCAGGATCTCCAAAGCGGTAAAAGTCATCCGCCAAATTATTCATTTCGGTCCGGTCCTCCTCCATATTGTAAAGCTGCCACCGTCCATCGATATCCGTTGAAATAACTGCCTTCCACTTTCCCTGGCGCAATGCGTTGTTGCCGCCGTGGCTGAACCAAAGCTCACGGTCGTATTGACAATCCCCGGCAAAAGCGGGAACCAGGCTTTTCCCCGGAAGCATGGGCGCGCTGAATCCCTCCTTTTCTTTGAGGGGAGTCACTCCTGCAAGCTCCAGAACAGTGGGAACGACATCGATTACATGGCCCATGGAATAACGCAAGGCTCCTTTCTCTTTTATGCCCGCAGGCCAGTAAGCGATGAAGGGAGTAGTAATTCCCCCTTCGTGGGTCCAGAATTTATGGCGCCGGAAAGGGGTATTGGAAGCGGTTGAGAACCCCGGCCCGAGACAAAGATAGGATGCGCCAGATCCAGGCGAGGCTTCGGGATTATGCCCGTTTCCGCGAATGATTTGCTCCGCACTCGCCCCATTATCGGAAAGAAATAAAACAAGGGTGTTCTGGTCTTCACCCATGGCTTTTAGCTGGTCCAGGATGCGGCCCACTTCCTGGTCAATACAGTCGATCATGGCCGCATGAATGGCCATTTTGGTGGCCTGAAGCTCCTTTTCCTGAGGGGTTAACTGGTACCAGGGTTTAGCCGTTCGCAGTTCCCCGGGAATGGTGTCGCGCAGCCATTGCTCCGGCCAGCTCCACGGAGCAGTCACCAAATATTCAAAAGGACTGTTCTCTCCCACCTCAAATCCCAGATCAATCTGCCGCTGATAGCGCTCCTGCTTGAGTTGCTCCCAGCCTTCCAGGTACCTTTTGCGGTATTTCTTAATCTTTTCCTCCGGAGCCTGCAAAGGAAAGTGCGGGGAAATATAGGCCGTGTAAAGGAAAAAAGGGGAACCGGCATGTTCCTTTTGATGTTCCTTCAGAAAACGGACGGCGTAATCGGTGATGACTGTCGTGGAATAGTAATCCTCATCTTCCCCTTCGGGAGGCAACTTTTCATCATCCAGAAAATGGTTATGGGCGGCAAAATGGTCGTCGTAAGCGCCTGTATGGTAGGAGCGATCGAAACCACCTGCTGCAATTTGCGTGGGGACATTGGGCACATGCCATTTCCCGCTGTGATAATTCCGGTATCCGGCCTGCCGCAGGTGGTGCGGCAGCAAATATCCCCACCGTGGAAAAGCAGCCCGCGCGCCATCACAGTTAACCTGCTGGGGATAATACCCCGTAAGAAGCGAAGAGCGGGTGGGCCAGCACCGGCCACAATTGTAGAACTGCGTAAATCGAAGTCCCTCGTCGGCCAGCCGGTCAAGATGAGGGGTCCGGATCTCTCCCCCATAACATCCCAGGTCAGAAAACCCCAGATCATCGGCCATTATGAGGACAATATTGGGGCGCTCCCCTTTAGTGCCGGGCGGAGAGGCGACGGCAAAACTGAAGGCTAAAAGCAACATTCCCGGCAAAACAAAGGATAAGCAAGTATTTCGTTTCATCTTCACTAAATTCGGGTTAATTCAAATGTGTGCGTTCCGGATTTTACATCCCGGACCAGCACAAATTTTTCCAGTTCTTCGCCCTGGATTGTTTCTCCGTTGTGCATCAAGGTATAATCCGGAAAATTCAAGGGAACATACACATCTGACTGGCTATTGGGAGGAATCGTGATGTTCATCTTAAAAGAACCCTCACTGCGTTCAAAACCGACCTCTACAGCTCCCCTGATGGTAGGATGCTTGATGGATGCCCACTCCAGATCGGAGGGATGGGGCTTAATCCGCATGGTCCGGAAAGAAGGCTCCAGCGGTTCGATTCCACAGATTTTCCGGGAAATCACATAAGCGGGAATGGCCCCCCAGGCATGGTTCCAGGTCATATTTTGTTTGTACTTCAAATCCCAGGCCTCGGAGGTAACGGTTGTTCCGAAGCGGATCATATTCATCCAGCTCCGGTCGGTCTCTGCGGTGATGAGGTCCAGGGCGTAATCATCGGCTCCCATTTTGTAAAATGCATTGAAAAGATACATCGACATCCCCGGACTGCAGGCCATACCGCGGGAGATCAAAAATTCGGTGATTTCAGGATAGTTTTCTTCAGGAGCCAGTCCGAAAGCCACAGGAAACATATTGGCATGCAGTGCACTGTGTTCCACGCCTTCTCCATCGGTATAAATCCCGGTTTCTTTGTTCAGCAGCTTTTCATTGAAGGAAGATTTCACCAAAGCGGCCCGCTCCCGGAAAAACTGCTCATCATCGTTCTTATCCAGAACTCCTGCAATTTGTTGCATCAGGGTCAGGTTGCGGTAATGAAAGGCATTGACTACGGTGTTGATATCGGAAAACACGTAGCGGTCGGTTTCCCCGGCAAGTGAAACACTTCCATGACCGCTCCGGAGCTCCGTTTCATTGGCGGGCGTCCCCTGGGGCCAGTCCACAATATCGCGGAAGCTCCGCCCTTTGTAATGGATACTCTCCAGGAATTCCGGAGTAACCAACCCGGTGCGGGTACTAATCAGTCCGTCCTCCCGGGCCAGTGCCATGAGGGTTTTCTTTTTCAGCTCATCATAACGCTTCTCCAGAAAACGTTCGTCTCCCGTAACCATGTAATCGGCCCAGGCCATTAAAACAATATGCAGGTGCCACTCGGTGGGCCAACTGGGATTGAAAATCAAAAAATCGGTGGTGTAGCGCTGAATGGCAAATTCGCGGTCTACACAATAATGTGCCACCTGCTGCATATAAGCATCGGCCTCATAAGGCATGCGTTC
>CAYTDH010000044.1:0-16682 GCA_964436325.1 uncultured Tangfeifania sp. | reverse complement strand
TGTGGAACAAATGACAGAAATAATTTATCTGTCATTCTCTCATTATGCCCAAAAATTTTGGGCAGGGACTTGAAATGACATCCGTCTGTCATGAGCAGAAACACCTCGTATTTTTTTTCACAGTGAGAACCGCTAAGGCCCTAAGGCGCCGGGTTTTCTACAAACGCTGTTCCTCCTAAACAATTTGTCAATTTCCCAATTTGTCAATTTGTCAATTTCCCAATTTATCAATTTTATTCATGCAGATGTCTGCCTGGTCATCTGCTTCCTGACTTCTTCATGAATGCAGTGAAGCGTTTTCATATCCAAATGTTCGGAGTATATCCTGATGATATTGATGACCCGGCCGTCAATGATAAATCCTCCCATCGCTGCATCAAAAGCCCTGCAGCCGGCATTATTCCAAACGTCATTCATCAGTAATTCAAAATCTCCGGGGTCAGGGTATTTGGAGACCGTAATGTATCCTTCATCTTTTTCATTCTGGTCCAGAAAAATTCCATCCTCTTTTTCTTCCAGGATAAAGCATTTGTTGACGGTCACCAAAGCTTCAGGTTCCATGGTAATTTTCCTGGCAAACTTAACCCCCTGGTCAATGTAACATTCCTCCAGCATTTTCAGGTGTTCATAATCCGGAAAATCCCGGATGCGAATAGCGGGATACCGGTGCGTTTTAAACTGCATGAAGGCGCTGGCCACATTCACTTCATTTTTTGCACAGATGTCAATGTTTTGGGTAAACCTCAGGGTTTCCTCCAGGGTATAGTACCGGTCAGTGAATAAAAAAATAGAGTTCGGTTTTCCGCTTGCCGGTACCCGGCCGTAGTAGTTGGCATAGGGAAGATTGGCTTCGGCAACAAAAGTGTGCTTCAGGGTATTTTCTTTCAGTTGGATTAAAGATTCTTTTTTGGTAATGGAGCCGCAGACTTTTAAAATGTTTTCCGGTTTCATATCTTTTGGTTTTAAACGAAATATAGTTTATTGATGATACCTGTTGTTCACTTTAAAAGTTACGGTAAAATAAAATTTTTAAACATGTTTTATAAAAGGATAAGGGAGGGAATAAACAGGATCTCTTTTGGGGAGATTTGAAAGAATTCATTAATATTGGAAAATGTTTTCACTATATTAAAGTTTGCCAATTAAATGAAAAGAATAATTATCATTCAGATGCTGTTTTCAGCAGTTTTGGGTGTTTATGCCCAGCACGATTTGGAAAAAGGGCTTGAGGCGATTACCCTGCCCGCAGTAAAAGGCCAACTGGAATTTCTGGCTTCTGACTGGACCCGTGGACGGGCTGTTGGAACAGAGGGAGCCTATATGGCTGCAGATTACATTGCTTCCATGTTTCAGGTTTACGGGATAGAACCTTTTGGCGACATGGAATCGGAAATTCCTTCCCGCCGGGAACGCATGCAAGGGATGCGTCCTCATGTTTACAGGAGCTATTTCCAGAATTTCAGTTTGTTGGAATATTCACCCGGAGAGGAGCAGCATCTTGCTGTGAATTCAAGTCAGGGAAAAAACAGGCGTTCCGTTCACTTTCAGTATAAAACCGATTTTAATGTTCAGACCGGAACGGTAGGGCAAAGCGGAGAAGCTTCCGTTGTTTTTGTGGGTTATGGATTTAAAGACGGGGAGGGGGATTACAACGATTTTAGTGATGTGGACCTGAAAGGAAAAATTGCCCTTGTGCTCAACGGATTTCCCGGCCACCGGGATTCTTCCTCTGTGGCTTTTGAAAAGTTTGCTCCAGAGGGCAGGTATGCCCGGTATTATCTGGAACGGAACAAAAGGGAAATGCTGGAAAAATCGGGTGCCATTGCCATTATCCGGGTCAACCCGGAGGCAGAACCTGCTATGGCATGGGCGGCCAACAGCGTTTATCCGGCCAGGGGAGAGTATTACGAAGCGGATAGTCCCCTGCGTTCCTATTATGACACCCGTATGACATTGCCGGGAGACAGCCTGAAATCTGAAATTCCTGTTTTTTCCGTTACATCGCGGGTATCGGGCGAATTGCTGAAAGGGGCAGGGATTGATTTATCAGCCTTTGAGGAAAGAGTAGCCTCTGAGATGACTCCTGCCTCTACATTGCTCCATGGGACGTCGGTGAGCTTTCAAACGCAGGTCAATTCAAAAATTGTGAAAGCCCGGAATGTTTTGGGAGTGATTGAAGGCGAGAAAACGGATGAGTATGTTGTGGTCGGTGGTCATTACGACCATCTGGGAAAATGGGATGGCTGGATATGGAATGGCGCTGATGACAATGCTTCCGGGACAGTAGGCGTTATGACCATCGGCAAGGCATTTAAGGCGATGGGCCAAAAGCCTGAAAAAACCATCATATTTGCTGCATGGACCGGTGAAGAAAAGGGGCTCTGGGGTTCGCGCTATTTTGTGCAGGATGCTCTCCGGAAGGAGATGAATATTGTCCTGAACCTGAACTATGACATGATTGCCCGGAGTACGAAAGAGGATACCCTGAAAAATCAGGCCTCCATGGTTTACACCCGTGCCAGGGCAGGAATTGAGGACCTAACCCGGAAGAACCTGGAGGATTTTGATATCCCCCTCGATCTGACTTACCGTCCTTCTGCCCAACCGGGAGGAGGAAGTGATCATGCGCCATTTGCCCAAAACAACATTCCGGTTTTTTATTTTATGGCTGCCATGCACCCCGATTACCACTTGCCTTCGGATGAGTTGAGAAAGATTAACTGGGAGAAAATGGTGTCTATTATTAAAATCGGGTTTTTGAATACCTGGGAATTGGCCAATAGTGATGAGTATTTGAAACAGGTGGAAATTGAGAAATTGGGAAATTGATAAATTGGCAAATTGGCAAATTGTAAAATTGTGAAATTGGGGAGGAATGCGGCAGGGGGAGGAGTCGCTTCGCTCGGGAAGTTTTTTGTGAATTGAGAAATTGAGACGCAGATTATTATGAAGAGTATGATTTGAAGGAGAAATTTGGAGGTTGATAAAATAGGATTTAGTTATGATGGTTTTGCCTGAAGGCAAATGGGGAAATTGATAAATTGGCAAATTGTGAAATTGTGAAGTGCAGAAATGGGGTGGTGAGTGGGGGAAGTACTTTTTGATGGGTTTATGGGTTAGAGGTTTATTGATGGGTGAGCCAGAGGCATTGATAGGGGGTGAGGTAAGGTTTTTTTAGGGTTTTGTTTTGAATTAAATCGAAGGTTAAATTCCGGTATTTCCCGGGCAGTTTAAAACTCCTTTTTTTGTCTGAAAGGTTGGCAATAAGGAGAATGGTTTGTTTTCCGTTTGTTGCATGGCGCGCCAGGAAGAAAACGGAAGATTCGCAAGCCGGAATTTCTTGCGGTGCATCCGGATGAAACGCTTTCTGTTCTTTCCGTGTGGCCAGCAGTTTTCGCAGGGTTTCAAAAACGATTTTTTGCGGACCGGATTGGTTCAGGGTTTGTTTTAACTCCGTTTTATTCCATTTTTTCCGGTTGATGGTCCGTTTTTGTCCGGTAAGCATAACCCCTTCCGAATAATTGGGGGTAGCTGTCAGGCTGTGAATGTAAAAGGCCGGTAAACCCCGGAAACTCATCATAATAATCTGGGATGTGAGGAACCGCTCCACCTGCAGGGTGTCTGCCCCGTTCAGGGTCCTTTTCATGGCATCGAACCACGTAATATTCAGTTCATACGGGCTATGGCTTCCATCAGGATTGGACTTGTAGCTGACCTCTCCTCCCGACATTTTGATGTTTTCAATGAGTTGCATTTTTTCATGTTCAGGGATTAACCCTTCAAGGGGGCGTACCCCAATGCCATCGTGCGAAGCGGTAAAATTGAAAAAAGTACATCCCCTGGGAGGGGCCTTTAATCCCTCCGCCCACCCGGAAAGGTATTCCGGGTTTCCGGTGTGCAGTGCATGTAACAGCAAGGGGGGAAGACTGAACTGGTAGACCATATGTGCTTCATCACCGTCGCCGAAATAGCTCAGGTTTTCTTTATGGGGGACATTGGTTTCAGTCAGTATAATGGCCCGCGGATCGATAAATTCGGCAATTTCCCGGAGCAATTTGACGATTTCATGCGTTTCAGGCAAATGAAGGCAGGTTGTTTCCGGTTTTTTCCACAGGAAGGCAATGGCGTCGAGCCGGATAATTCGGGCTCCGTGGGAAAGATAGTGAAGCAAAATATCCACCATCCGGATGAGCACCTGCGGGTTGGAAAAGTCCAAATCAATCTGGTCATCACTGAATGTGGTCCAGACATACTTTTGTCCTTTTTTTGTATTAACCGGTGTAAGCAAGGGTGAGTTCCGTGGCCTGATGACGCGGGAAAGGTCTTTTTCAGGAGATTCGGTGATGAAAAAGTCAGCGCCTACTCCATCCTGCCTCACAAAGTTTTGGAACCATTGGCTTTCTGAGGAGACATGGTTAATGACCAGGTCGGCCATCAGATCAAAATTTTCTGTCAGTCTTTGAATGTCTTTCCAACCGCCCAGACGAGGGTTGACTTCCCTGAAGTCTTTCACAGCAAAACCATCGTCGCTGCTGTAGGGAAAAAAGGGGAGGATGTGTACAACAGAAAAAAGATTGCTGAAATAGGCATCCAAAAATTCTTTCAGGGTTTTTAACGGTTTTCTTCCTGGTTCAATAATGCTGTCGCCATAGGTTATCAGCGCCATATCTTTTTCATCCCATTTTGCCGCAGGGTGATTTGCAGGAGAATATTTACTGATAGTTGCGGCCAGGTCATCTGCTATTTTCGGCTTGTAACCGTCTTTGTAAATAAACCGCAGCCTGGTTTCTAACCGGTGGAAAAACGGAGAAGGAATCATTTTTCTGAAAATTGGTTACTGGTTATCCTCCTCAACAAGTTGATGAAATTCCTTGAGAATTCCCGGTAAGGCACTTTGAACCCTTTTCCAACTTGGCATCAGCGGAACGACATCGGGGGTGTTCAGGAAATCGATTCCTGATTTGTAGACATTTTTCACAAAAAGGTCGATAATCTCTTCCTCTTTATGAAAGTCATAGGTCAGTCCGTTCATCGAGGAATCGGCTTTATACAGGTCTACAAAATCAAGGGCAATCCTCCAGTAGGTCGATTTAAGGGTACGGAAAAATTCTTTGCTGAGGATGACCCCGTCGGCAGCCAGTTTGGCAAAGATCGCCCTGGAAATATCCCGGCTCATTTTCGAAAGTCCTTTTTCCGCATCTTCACTCGATAGCGTTTGGTGTTTGTGGTCATACCGGTCTGCAATTTCCACCTGGCAAATCCGGTTAAGGGAATTATTGCGTTCCACTTCGGAGAGGATGCCAATTTCCAGCCCCCAGTCGTAAGGGATACGGATGGTTTTCACCACATCGGCACGCATGGAGAATTCTCCGGCCAGTGGATAGCGGAAGCCATCGAGGTATTCAAGGAAATCAAGACGCCCCAGCAGTTTTTTCAGGGTGCGCAGGAGGGGCGACACGAGGAGTCTGACTGCCCGTCCATGCAGTTTTTCCTCGTCGGAACGGAAATAGAATCCTTTGCAAAATTTAAAATTAAAGTTGGGATCAGTCACCGGATAAAGCAGGCGGGCAAGCATTTCCCGGCTGTAGGTAATGATGTCGGCATCGTGCAGTGCAATAGCCTCCGATTTTTGAGAGGAGATCGTATACCCGAAACAAAACCAGACATTTCGCCCTTTTCCAGGGACCGAAGTGTCGATTTTCCGGGAGGCCAGCTTGGACCGTAATCCAAGCATCCGGGGACCATCGTTCCATATTATCCGGTGATGCTGGGGCAAAACCGAGAAAAATTCACGGGCCCTCTTGAATTCATCCTCATTGGCCTTATCCAGACCGATAACAATCTCCGATATGTAAGGAATATCTTTTAAAATGGCGACGATGTTTTTCAGGGCATCGCGCGATAATTCCGAATAAAGTGAGGGAATGATTAATCCAATGGGGCGGTTTTGACAAAACTCCGTCATTTTTTGCTCGAGCTCTTCGTAGGGCCTGGACCGCAAATTATGCAGGGTGGCCACAATTCCATTTTGGTAAAAATCTCCCATTTTTTTCGCTTTTTTTGAATATTAATTTTTAATTCCTCTAAAAATAATAAAAGAACCTGTATCACAAGGTTCTCATAAACATGTTTAAAATGAGGGGTTTTAACTTTTTGGCAATGATTTCATGGTCAAAATTTTCTTTTAAAACCTTAAGATTATGCATGACAACCTCATTTCGCCGTTGAACATTCGTTAACAGCCTGTAGGCATCATCTACCAGTTCAGGAGTCACTCCGCTGTTATCAACAGAGGGCAGTTTGAATCCAAATTTTTCAATTTCTTCTTTGTACACATCGTATTTATTGATGACTACCGGGAGCCCCATGGAAATCATTTCCAACAGGTTGTTACCAAATCCCTCCACATCGCTGAAATAGGTGCCAATCCCTCCGTGAGCTGCAATAATGGATGGAATTTCAGCAAATTTATAATATTTTTTATCTACAATGATGTCGCGGTGTGAAAGGATGTTGTTTTCGCCAAAGATAAGTATAACATGGGCATCGGGATTCTTTTTGCTTACAGCAGTGAAGTAGTCCGTCAATTGCTGTTGGTAAGCATTTTGTTCGTCACCTGAATGGCCGCTGATGATTAAAGCAATGCATTTTTTCTGGTTCGCTTTACTGAATTTCTGTTCCAGCAGGAAAGCCAAATCGATGGCCAGTTCAATTTTTTTGCGGGGAACTACCCGGGTGTGTTGCAGCAAAAGAACTGTATCTTCCATTTCAAATCCTTTCCCCATTAACTGCTCTTTTAAACCGATGGAATGGAAAAACGATTCGTTGTATTTATCCTGCGGAGGGGCAATGCAGGTTTTGGGGGAGATTTCCTGTGATTCCCAGTCCCAGGGAATTTCGGAAGTGTTGGGAACAACAGTGGTTCGCTGGTTGAAAAAGGCTTCTGTTTTTGGGTGTTTTTGTTCACGGAACACCTTTTTTCCCAGTTCCACCTGTTGGTTGTTGATGAATGCTATGGCATCAACGTACGTTCCGGGCAGGTATTTCAGGTATTTTTGGATGACCGGGCCTGGCCGGGCAAAAATCTCCCTTTCGAAGTAGGAATCGTGCCACCAAACCATCAGTTTGGGCCAGATGATGCCTTGCTGCCTCAGCTCTTCCATGTAATATCCCAGACCCACGGCTGTGATGAAATTGTAAGGATGTGAGGTGTTATGGGCAATGATTAAATCGATGTAATTCCGGTTCACCCATTCTTTAATGACCTCTTTGGCATAAAGCGCATTCTCATGGATGACCTCGTCGAGTCCCTCTGCGTGGGGCTCATTGTAATGTTGAAGGATGTATTTATGCTCCTCGCTTTTGTGCCAGAAGACCTCGTCGGTAAGCGCATGAAAACGGGGAGAGGAGTGGGCTCCAAGGAAAAAAAAGTTCCCCAGGTCAATATCCATGTAATTCTTCATCGCGTTTACTGTTTGGTCAATCACAATGGAAACCCCATCGTTTTTGCCAATCAGGGAATGAATCATTCCGATGCGGATCTCACTCAGCTTCATCTCATTAATATTGGTTATTTTTTCGTATTCGATGGAACTCTCGATGAATTTTAATTCTTCTTGTTTGTATATCTGAAGAATAAAAATTCATGTTCGTTTCATTGAACTATCCGGGTTATTTGGTGCAGATCATTCAGAATAAAATCGGGAAAGAGTCTCCTGACCCTTTCGTCTCCTTCATATAACCGCAAGGAGCGGTCGTCACCGGCAAAGAGCACCGTGCGGAATCCGGTTTTCTTTGCCGTGGAAATATCTTTGAGCATATCATTTCCTACGAAAAATACTTCGCCGGGAGCGAGGTTGTATTTATTCTCAAGAACAGGAATGATTTTTTCAAAGAGGGCGGTATCGGGTTTGGCCCGCAATTCCTGGTAGGAAAAGACTGAAATTTCAGGGTCGAAATATTCAATGTGTTGTTTGCCGGTTAATTCTCCTGTGAGGAACCAGTTCATGATAACGGGGGTATAAAACTGGGCGTTGGAAACAATTCCCAACGGTATGTTCCGCTCATGGAGCTCCTGAATAATTTCTTTCATTCCGGGCATGGGATAGACGGGGTTGCTCAGCAACTCAAAAACCATGATGGTGTCGGTAAGGGATTCTTCTACGGTGGTTTGCAGGAGTTTCTTTTGCCGGGCTTCCTCCACCATGGTTTGCCACACCTCGAAAATATCCACCTCGGGATGGTGATGACCATCTGCCTGCAACTCTTTTTGCCTGGCAGCAATCTTTTCGCGCAGTTGCTCCAGAAGAAAGGAGGCAAGCGAGGGATCGGAGGTGCTGAACTTTCCTGCATCCAATGCCTGAAGCATATTGTCTTCAGAGAATGTGGCTTCCTGAATGTCTCCCGAAGAGGAGATCAACAACGTTCCGTAAATATCGAAAATTACCGCTTTGCCTTTTTCTACTGTTTTCAGATTCGGACAAAAGCCGGCGTTTTCGGGCTTCATGGGCTCCAGGTTATTCAACCATTTTTTGATATCTGTTTTGAAGTTTGGTTCCATATTTTTCCAATGCATATTTATTTTTAATAATTGTTCTATTGCTTTCCATAACCGGGACAGGAACCTCCCGGAACATTGTTTTTACATCCGGATTTTTTTGAAGTATCGCTTCCTTTTTAAGGGTTCCGGTCCGTATATTCCGGATAATTTCCATTTGGTCCTTCATACTCAGGTCTTTGAAATCCCGTGAATAACCGGGGATGATGATTTGGTTGTAAAGCCGGGGGAATTCAAGCCCGTCATTCCGGAAATCGGAGGTGATGTATTCGATATTGCGGCCTGTTACCGGGGTATTTGCCAGCCAGGGTTCCAGAAAAACCATTCCAAAGCCTTCGCGGTAGCTGGTGGTGATGCAAAAATCGCTGGCGGAAAGCAATTGGTGAAAATCCACTTTTTCTCCGGCTTCAAAAATCACATTCAGCGATTCGTTCTGGCAAAAGGCGAGCCACTGACGGTAAAGTTTCTGTTCTACCGGGTTTTGTGGTGGCTGGGTAACGACAAACCGGGTTTCCTGCTGAAAAAGGAGCGAAAGCAGGATGAATTCCCCGATGTTTTTCCGCCGGATTACCCTTACCGGGTAGGTAACAAGCTTTTCCGGGACGGCTATCCCCAGTAGCCTGCAGATTTCTTCTTTCTCACGGCTTTTGGAGAATAAATGTTGAAGGGATGGAAATGTGACGGGATTGGGCAGCCAAATAAGCCGGTCCTCATCCACCCCCTGATTCAGCAGTCTTTTGTAATCGAGGGAGTTTAAAACCCCGAAATGCAAATTTGGAAGTCCCGGATAGAGAATATCCGTTAATTTTTGCCCCAGGTTACCTTCAATAATTTCCTGCAGAAATTGATAATTGGCCGGCCGGTCTTCGGCAAAATCATGGGCATGATTGAAAACCGGGATCCCTTTTTGGGCAAGAAGAAAGACGGCATAGGTTAAAACAGGATTCTTACCCAGATTCAGGTTATGGACATGAAGAAGGGTATTTTTACCGGTGTTTTTTTCAAGGAAATGCAATATCCGGTTCAATATCTTCTGAATTTCCTGTCTGGAATATCTTTTTTGGGGAAGGTAGTTAAGGTCAGGAAAAGAAATGATGTCTTTGTAGGCCAGGGGTTTTGGAAGCTGCTCGGGGAGGCTTCCGGTCAATAGCTGAACCGGCAGGTTTTTTAAACCGGAAACCTGCGATTCAATGATCCGGGTCACGCCCCCTGGATTGAGATGATGATGTACAATAACAACCCTCATATCCCTTTTTGAACGCAAAAATAGAAAATCACGCCAATAATGCAGATGGAGGAGTGAGGAAATATGCTTTATTCATTTTTTTAATACTTTTGCGAAGACCAATGAATGAGATTTTTGTATGATACACCAGCAGGAAATTACATTGCCCCGTTTCGGAAGAGGTTATCACCTGGTAACTTCGCTGATTGAAAAAGAATTGCCCCCGTTACCTGAGAAAGGATTACTGCACATTTTGGTTAAACACACTTCGGCCGGCATCACGCTCAATGAAAATGCGGATCCCACTGTCAGGACAGATTTTGAGTCCTTTATGAATAAAATGATCCCTGCCAATGATCCCGTTTATGAACATACCCTTGAGGGGAGCGATGATATGCCAGCCCATCTGAAATCATCGGTTATCGGTTCGGAGGTAACCATTCCCATTAGCCGATCGCGGCTTAATCTGGGCACCTGGCAGGGCATCTATTTTTGTGAATTCAGGAATGGCTCCCGGAGCAGGCAGCTGGTTCTTACCGTTTTCAGTTAAAAAAAACGATTTTTTTTCAGCCAACCATGCAAAACATATGTTCAGGTACCGATACCTGAGTTTTGCCCTTTTTTAAGTCCTTTCATCATCTTATTTTGCCAAAAAAATTAGAGATAAAATGCAACGAAATTTATTGTTAGGGGTAGAAGCATTGGGCCAGGCAGCCATTGATGCCGGCATATCAGGAGTTTATGCTTATCCCGGTACCCCTTCTACTGAAATTACTGAATACATTCAGCACCATCCGGTAGCTCAGGAACGCAATATTCACCGCGAATGGTCGGCCAATGAAAAGACGGCCCTTGAAACGGCGCTTGGCATGTCTTATGCCGGGAAACGGTCTATGGCCTGCATGAAACATGTAGGGCTGAATGTAGCAGCTGATGTTTTTATGAATGCCGCCATTACCGGCGTCAACGGAGGTCTGGTGGTTACTGTGGCCGATGATCCTTCGCAACATTCCTCTCAAAATGAACAGGATTCGCGTTTTTACGGGAAGTTTGCCATGATTCCGGTTTTTGAGCCTTCCGATCAGCAGGAAGCTTATGATATGACCTATGCGGCTTTTGATTTTTCCGAGAAAACTGGGTTGCCGGTTATGATGAGGGTGCCTACACGGTTGGCACATTCCCGCTCCGGAGTTGTTCCAAAGCCTTTGAAGGAGGAGCATGGGCTTAAGCTGCCCGAAAATTTGATGCAATTTATGCTTCTTCCGGCTTTTGGCCGGAAATATTATCAGGACCTGCTGGATAAACAGGAGATGCTTTTGGAGCAATCCGAGCAATCGGGCTGGAACAAGTATTTCGAAGGTGCTGATAAAAGTCTGGGCGTGGTTTGTTGTGGCATTGCCTATAATTACCTGATGGAGAATTATCCTGAGGGTAAGTGCCCCTATCCGGTAGTCAAAATTTCGCACTATCCTGTTCCCCGGCAGATGTTGTCAAAACTCGAAAGTCAGTGTGACGAGCTGCTCGTTGTTGAGGAGGGATATCCGCTGGTGGAAGAGCTGCTGACCGATTTTTTCGGAAAGGGTACCCGGGTTTCGGGGCGGCTGAACGGAGCTCTTCCACGCAAGGGTGAGCTCAATCCCGATCATGTGGCAAAGGCTTTGGGGAAAGAGGTTCATTCTGCCTGGGAGAACCCCGGTTCCCTCGTGGGCAGACCTCCTTCGTTATGTGCAGGATGCGGACATCAGGACACCTACCAGGCCCTGAATGAAGTGATTCGCGATGTGGGAGAGGGAAGAGTGTTTTCCGATATCGGCTGCTATACCCTTGGCGCTTTGCCTCCCTACAATACCATTAACACCTGCGTGGATATGGGGGCCTCCATTACCATGGCCAAAGGGGCTGCCGATGCCGGATTAAAACCTGTCTTTGCTGTGATTGGCGATTCTACTTTCACCCATTCCGGAATCACCGGACTGCTTGATTGTGTAGTGGAAAAAACCGATGTGAACATCATAATCGTCGATAACGAGACCGTTGCCATGACGGGTGGGCAAGACTCCTCCGCCAAAGGAAGAATTGAAAAAATTTGTGAGGGAGTGGGGGTCGATCCTGCGCATATCCGGGTTTTTGTGCCCCTGAAAAAGAACCATGAAAAGGTGGTTGAACTCATAAGGGAAGAGATGGCCTTCGAGGGCGTTTCTGTGATCATTGGCCGCAGGGAATGTGTGCAGCGTGCGGCAAAAATGAAAAAATTAAACAAATCTAAAAAACAAGCTTAACCATGAAGACCGATATTATACTGGCCGGTGTTGGCGGACAAGGCATTCTCTCCATTGCAGCCACCCTGGGAGCTGCGGCTCTGAATGAAGACCTGTATCTGAAGCAGGCCGAAACACACGGCATGAGCCAGCGTGGGGGCGCGGTGGTATCGCACCTGCGAATTTCAGACAAACCCATTCATTCGGACCTGATCCCAAAGGGGAGTGCTGATATCATACTTTCTGTGGAGCCCATGGAGTCGCTCCGTTACCTCGACTACCTCTCCCCGGAGGGAAGTTTGGTGACCAACACAGCCGAGTTCAGGAATATTCCCAATTATCCGGAACTGGAATCTGCCTTCCGGCAACTGGAAGGGAAAATAAAAATGGTGAGGGTTGACGCCGATAAAATTGCACGGGAAACCGGGAATATCAAAGCCTCTAACATGGTTATGCTGGGGGCTGCCTCACCCTTTATTTCCCTCCACGAAGAGATTATTCTGGAAGGCATAAAAACCATTTTTCAATCGAAAGGAGAAAAAATTGTGAGCGTGAATGAGAAAGCCTTTCAAGCCGGCAGGCGATTCACACAGCAAGCCTCTGGAGATGGCCACTAAGAATTAAATGGCCACGAATTACACGAATAAACACGAAATTTTTTATTCGTGATAATTCGTGTAATTCGTGGCTTTCCCCTCCGTGGATCGGTCTCCAAAAGAAAACCCCGGCCATTCAGACCAGGGTTTTTTGGTTTATCGTAAAATGGATTAGAAAATGGTCTATTCTTCGGCCTGCTCTTCTTCGTAGGCTTTGAGCAGTTCATCCTGAACATCGCCAGGCACTTTTTCGTACCCGTCGAATCCCATAGTGAAGACGCCGCGGCCCCCGGTCAGAGAGCTCAGTGAAGTGGCATAGCGGTACATCTCTTTTTGGGGTACTTTGGCGCTGATTTTCTCCATGCCTCTTTCAGAGCCCATGCCCATAATCATAGCCCGGCGGCCCTGCAGGTCACTCATCACATCACCCATGCGGTCAGACGGTGTCCAAACCTCTATATTGTAAATGGGTTCGAGGATTTTGGGAGCGGCATTTTTAAAGGCTGTGCTAAAAGCATTTCGACCGGCAAGTTTAAAGGAGATTTCATTGGAGTCAACGGGGTGCATTTTGCCATCGTAGACGTATACCCTGATGTCGCGGGCATAAGAACCGGTTAACGGTCCTTCCTCCATTTTTTCCATGATTCCTTTCAAAATAGCCGGCATAAATCGTGCGTCGATAGACCCACCCACAATGCAATTGCAGAAAATGAGTTTACCTCCCCATGCCAACGGATGTTCCTGAACATCGCGAACGGAGATTTTCTGTTCCTTGTCTCCGAATTTAAACATGTTTTTGGGTTCAGAACCTTCTTCAAAAGGCTCAATGATAAGGTGTACTTCGCCAAACTGTCCGGCACCCCCCGACTGTTTTTTGTGGCGGTAGTCGGCCTGAGCGGCTTTGGTAATGGTTTCGCGGTAAGGCACCCTGGGCGGAAAATAATTGACATCCACTTTGTGCACATTGTCGAAAAACCATTTGAGTACGTTCAGGTGGTATTCCCCCATCCCATGGACCAGCAGTTGCTTCAGCTCTTTGGAATACTCTATCAGGTAGGTTGGATCTTCAAACTTGATTTTACTCAGCACTTCACCCACTTTCTCGTCATCCGATTCGTTTTCGGCCTTGACTGCAACCGTATGCTTGGTCGCCGGAAATTCGATGGGCTCATATTTTGTGGCTGCATCCTTGGTTGACAACGTTTGGTTGAATTTGGTTTCTTTAAGTTTCACGGTGCACCCGATATCTCCGGCAACCAGTTCATCCACTTTTTCACGGTGCTTGCCTGCCGATGCAAAAACCTGGGAGAGCCGTTCCTTGTTTGCGCTTTTTGAATTGTAGAGGTCAAGCCCTTCTTTGATGGTTCCGGACATGACCTTGAAGTGGGTAATTTCCCCAACATGCGATTCCACGGCTGTTTTAAATACAAACAGGCTGGGTTCATCGGAAGCATCCATTTTGGGCTCCCTGCCGCTGACCACATTTCTTACTCCTCTTTCATCGGGAGACGGCGCAATGTTCACAATAAATTCAAGCAATCGGCCAATGCCAATGTCTTTTTTTGCGCAGGTGCAGAAAACCGGGTAGAGATCTCGCTGTAACATTCCCAGCTTCATCCCTTTGCGCATTTCGTCCTCGGTGAGGGTGCCTTTATCGAAATAGAGTTCCATCAGGGCCTCTTCATTCTCGGCAGCCATCTCCACAAGTTCGTTATGCAGTTCTTCTGCTTTGTCTTTTTCCGAGTCGGGAATGTCCAGTACTTCCGGTTTCCCTCCGTTGGGGCCGTATTTGTACATTTTCATTTTGAGCACATCGATGATGCTGCTGAATTCAGGACCCGCATCCAAAGGATACTGTACAATGGTTACCTTGTTACCGAAGCTGGTTTTGCATTGCTCCAATGCAGCGTCAAAATTGGAATTTTCATGATCAAGCTGATTGAAAACAAATAACAGCGGAGTGTTGGTATTTTCAGAATAACGGCCTGCAGCTTCGGTGCCCGACTCAACGCCGTTGGTGCTGTTTATCAGCATAAGTCCGAGATCGGTTACATTCAGCGAGGAGACAACTCCTCCTGCAAGGTCATCCATCCCGGGTGTATCCACGATGTTTATTTTAGTCCCTGCGTATTCCGTATAGAGCGGCGTGGAATATACCGAATTCCCGTACTCCTGCTCAATAGGGGTATAGTCAGAAACCGTATTTTTGGAGGTTACTTCCCCCCTGCGTTGAATAATGCCACCCTCAAACAGCATGGATTCTGCGAGGGTGGTTTTTCCACTGCCGGCATTTCCAATTAAAGAAATGTTCCGGATTTGTTCTGTCTTGTAAACTTTCATCTGTTTATATTTTGTAATTTTTTACTGTCGCGTTTTTTGTACCGCGCAAGGCTCAAAAACAATAAGAATAACCGTTTTTCCGTCTGCTTCTCTGAAAAAAAGGTGACCAAAATTAGTAATAATTTGTTAACAATCAAGAGCATGTAGGAAAGGAGAAAAGGGATAAAAGCATAACAAACAGGGACATGTATTTTAAGTGTTTGTAAATTAGTTTTTTGAATTATTAATAAAAGGATAACGTTTCTTAATTTTATTCAATTTAAATAAGAACTTACGCCTTTATTTCTTTTTTTTTAAATGCCCGGATGAATGACTAAACAATTGAGAAAAATAATTTATAGCATGCAAAACACCATTTCAATTTTAGGATGCGGCTGGCTGGGAAAAAAGTTGGGAGAACATTTAATGAAGCTCCGTTATGACGTTAAATGTTCTACTGCCTCCGCTGAAAATGTACAGCACCTGCTTACCTCCGGAATGAAAGCCTTCCGGGTCAATGTTCACACAGATTCGGTTGAAACAGAACATTGGGATTTTTTCAACACAGGGGTGCTGGTTATTTCGATTCCCCCCCCCAGGGATGAAAATCCGGTTGTCGCTCTTCATGCCCAAATAACCAATATCATTGGGGTTGTCCGGAAATTTCCAATTGGCAAAGTGATTTTTATTTCTTCCACTTCGGTTTATCCCAATACCAATGCTATTGTTACTGAGGAAGAGACAGCCGTGCCGGAAACCGTCAACGGAAGGGCACTCCTGAAGGCCGAACGACTGTTGATGGATATGCCTGATTGTCAGACTTCGGTGCTTCGCTTTGGAGGCTTGATAGGTCCCGGACGCAATCCTGCCCGTTTTTTGTTGCATAAAAAGGGAATCCCCGGGAAGACTCCGGTTAACCTGATTCATCAAACCGACGCTGTGGAAATTATCTCGCACATCATCAGGAAGGGAGGATGGGGGGAGGTTTACAATGCTTGCTGTCCGGAGCATCCTTCCAGAGGGGAGTTTTATACCAGGGCAGCCCAGGTCAGTAACCTGCCGCCTCCTGAATTTACAGAAGATGAAGGCACCTTCAAAATCGTCAAAAGCGATAAATTGATCCGTCTCCTTGGTTATTCTTTTCACTATCGGAGTCCGCTGGATTATCTGGATGAACTGGAAAGGAGTGGGTGATCCACAGATGAGGAGGGAAAGATCCACAGATGACGCAGGTTATTCGCAGATGAGAAGAGAGTGGTCCACAGATAACGCAGATTAATTCGCAGATGGGCACAGATGAGGAGGGAATGATCCACAGATAACACAGATTATTCGCAGATGAGAAGAGAGTGATCCACAGATAACACAGATTATTCGCAGATGGACACAGATAACACAGATTATTCGCAGATGAGAAGAGAGTGGTCCACAGATAACGCAGATTAATTCGCAGATGGGCACAGATGAGGAGGGAGTGAGCCACAGATGACCCAGATTATTCAATGATGAGCACAGATAAGCAGGAGAATCTGTTTTAGGGCACCCTTTTGTTGAAAAAAAACATCGTAAAGCGATTTTACTTTTCTTTGCCTGTTCCTGTATCTCTGTTAATTTCTCCATGAATTATCCCGGTGAAAAAGTTTTGAACTGAATTATTTTTATTTTTACGCTCCGAATGATACGATGGATGTTCAGAAAACGAAGTATTTTTTTCCTGTTTTTTATTT